>QEUY01000385.1 GCA_003577365.1 Chloroflexota bacterium
TGGCCGGCTTCGCCCCCGGCATAGGCGTACCCGTCCGGCCCTAGGGTGATCCCCTCCGGATGGTCAAGGCCATCTACCAGAACCTCGGCGTGCGTCAAGTTGATCAGCGGCATGGGGTCGCTCCTTGTGCGGCAAATGGGTGTGGGAAGTCTGTGCTGCTGTCCGGATCGTACCTGCGCCCCATGCGGCTGTCAACACAGAACGCCAAAGCTGGAAGCCAGGCCATCCCTGGTATAATGCGAGTAGCGGCGCGGGCCGGCATGGGTGCGCCGTCTTGTTATAGGTGGCCCATGCTCTCTAGAAAGCATTGATCTGCCATGCAGTCTGCCCCTAAACCGTTCTCGATTCCGGCCCACAGTCTACCTCTGCCGGCGCGCGACCAAGCGGCCTGGGTAGGCTGGGGGCTGGCGCTCAGTTCGACCTTTGCCAGCAGCCTGGTGACGCCGCTGGTGCGCGGCGCGGTTCTGGGGGGCATGGACCCGCTGACGCTGCTTTTGCTGCGTCTGCTGCTGGCTGTGGCCTTGATGGCCGGGACCTTGGCCGTCACCGCGCCGCGCTCCCTCCGGTTGGCGCGCGCCGGCTGGGGGCGCATGGGGCTGATCGGGCTGATCAGCGGGGTGGAGATCGGCTGTTTTTTCTCGTCGCTGGCCTATGTAGACGCCTCGACCACGGCCATGATCAAGTCGACGCAGCCTTTGGTCGTGCTGCTCCTGCTGGCGCTGGGCGGCGAACGCTTGACGCAGCGTTCGTTGGTGCGGCTGGGGCTGTCGATGATCGGCATCTATCTGCTGGTGGGGGCCGGAAGCCATGTCGCGCCGTTGGGGTTATTGTTCCTGGCGCTGTCGCTGCTGCTCTATGCGCTGCAACTGGTGTTGACCCAGTGGTGGCTATCCAGCTATGACGCGGCCACGGTAACGCTCTATGTCACCACGCTGATGACGCTGGTCGTCGCCGTCTGGTGGGGGCTGACCGAGACCACCTGGGCCGCCCCTGGTCTGTCCGGCTGGCTGGTGATCGTCGTGTTGGCGCTGGTCAGCACCTTCTTCGCTAAGCTGACGCTCTATGCCGCCATCCGGCGCATCGGCAGCGGGCAGATCGCGCTGCTGTGGCCGCTGCAAACGCTCTCGGTGATCGTGCTGTCGGTTATCTTTCTCAACGAACGCTTTACGGCCGTCCAGGCCGTGGGTGGCGTGTTGATCCTCGTCAGCGCGCTGCTGGCGATGGAACGGCCGCGCTGGCCCAAACCGACCTATACCACCTAGGCAGTGGGGAGTGGATGCAGAAACCGGAGTGCGCCATCTGGCCTCTACTTCCTATCTCCCTACCTTCCTATCTCCCTATTCCCTTCCCCTTTGCGCCCTCTGCGACTTTGCGGTGAATTCTCTACCCTTACTGCCCATTGCCTACTCCCCCTATCGATGCGACGTGACGCCGACCTGGCGGCACATCGCCAGCACCGGACAGGTAGAGCAGCGTGGCCGTGTGCCGGTGCAGATGTGCTTGCCAAACGGCACCAGCCGCCGGTTGATCTCCACCCAATAACGCTTGGGTAAGGTTTCCTCCAGCGCCGCCATTGTCTGTTCCGGCGTCTTGGCTGCGACATAGCCCCAGCGGTTGGTGACGCGGTGGACGTGGATATCCACGCTGATGCGCGGCTGGCCGCAGGCAATGCCCAATACCAAATTGGCGCACTTCGGCCCCACCCCCTTGAAACCGGTCAAAACCGCAAAATCGCAAGGCAGTTCACCCCCATACTCGTCAAGCACCTGGGTGGCGATGGCGTGTATCTGATGGCATTTGGCTTCGTGAAAGGTGCTGGGGCTGATCAGCGTGTCGATCTCGCCAGGCGTCAGCGTCGCGATCTGGGCGGGCGTGCGCGCCTGGGCAAAGAGCCGCCGCGCCACCTCGGTGGTTGTCTCGTCCAGCGTGCGAATCGAAATGATGCAGGCAAGCAACTGCTCAAAGGGCGTGACAAAGCCTTCAGCGGCCAGCCCAAAGAGCGCCGCGGGGGGATAAGGCTCGATCGCGGCTGCGACGCCGGCCATCACCGCGTCGATATCAAAGGGCTGCTTGTCGTTGGGTGATCGTCGATCAGTAGGCTGGGTAGACGGCACGGCGGCGCTCCTGATAGAGACACAGACGGGTGACGCCAGTGTAGCCTGCTTTTGCGCGGCTGCCAAGCCCCTTCCGCCAAACTGTGTCGCGGGCTGTACCCGCCTGCTCTATCACGGCGCATGGCGGTGTGAGATGATCGGCTCTATGCTTGCCATGTACGGTTCGAAGCGGCAAACAGCCTACGCACGTCCCAAGCAAGGGCCGGGCAATCCAAAGCGAACTGTACTGTTGGAACAGCAGTGGAAGGAGACGACAGCATGAAACAGAGTATTGGTAGGCTGTAGCCGGCACATCACATTGACAGCACCCGAGTGATGTTCCCCTGCGGGCACATCCCCAGGATAGAGGACATCCGTGATGAGGCGATACAGAGCGACCGGCACTGGCGTCAAACCTACTTGGCAGAGTCGGTTGGCTCGCCCAGGGCCGGTCACTCTGGTTGCCTCGCCATCCTGGTACATAATCATGCTTGACAGCGGTGCAAACCGGTGTACGATCACATTGCAGGATAGCTGTACCCGTGCCCCCCATGCGCGGCGTGGGGATGGCCGGATGGCGCACACCTATCCGACAGTTGCCCAGCACCTCGGCCATTGGCCGAGGTGCTGATCGTCTGACGGCAAGCCCAGGCGCACAGCGCCCCGCAAGGAGAGGCTCCATGCAGTTTCGATTCGAAAATCTAGACGAGTCCACACGGCGCTACATGGCGCAGGAACTGTCGCGCGACCTGGTCTATGGAACCCTCTATCTCAGCCCTCGGCTGACAGAGGAGGGCCGCGCCGTCTATCCGGCTCTGCTCGAAGAAGCGTTGCGCTGGCATGGCCCCCATTGGCTGGCAGACGCGCTGCGCTATGCCGATTATCTGCAGCCCTATGAGGAGCGCAGGATGGGCGACGAGGCGATCCAAACGCGCGTGCCCGTGACCGCGGCGGAGATGTTGGCGACAGACGAGTTCAACCGCTATTACATGCGCGGCGTCTGTCTGCGCGCCCTGGCCGAAGGGTCGGGCGTGGTCGAGGTCTATCGCGGGCGCGACTCCGCCGAGCCGCGGCCCGCCTCGCAGGCGCTGGTGGGCCAGCGGCTGTCGGCGGCGGCGCTGCTCGAAGACCTGCGCGGCTGGCCCGATCAAGCGCCGGTGCTGGGCCTGCCCACCGGCTACAATTCGGGACTGAGCATCCGTCTGCCCGGCCTCACCTAGACGCCCAACCCGGCCCGGCTCAAAATGCGCCCCTGGAGGCGTGGCCTGGGCGCACACCTCACTTGGGTCTTCCGCTGCCCTATGTCATAATACCCCAAGACCATCCATGCCTATCCGGCATGAGTCTATCCTGACAGAGGTGGGGCCAAAGCTTCCCTTCAGACCAGTTCCTCTGCAAGGCGCATCGCCCCGCATGTGCCCCAGGCTCGCACAGCGTCATGGCGCGCCGGAGCCAAACTGTTTTCCAGCCGCCGTCTGTCCGCCCACCCTGTATGGTGACATCCGGTATCATCCGAACTATCCGCTCACAGTATCCAATCGCAAAACCCAATCTCAAACAGAGGCAAAGGAGCCAGCATGGCCAATCCCTCGGATACCCCAGGACGCGTGGACTCAACGCAGATGGGGCGCGTGGAGGACGCGGTCAACACCTATTCACGGCCCTCGGAGCTAAAGATCACCGACATGCGCCTGGCGGTGGTCTGCAGCAACTATGACTACCCGATCATCCGCATCGACACCAACCAAGGCGTCTACGGCATCGGCGAAGTGCGCGACGCCGGCCACAAGGAAAACGCGCTCCAGTTCAAGAGCATGTTGCTGGGCCAAAACCCCTGCAACATCGACATGATCTTCCGCGCCATGAAACGCTTCGGCAACTGGGGGCGGGAAGGCGGCGGCGTATCGGGCATCGAGATCGCGCTGTGGGACCTGATCGGCAAGGTCTATGGCGTGCCCTGCTATCAGTTTCTGGGCGGCAAATATCGCGACAAGGTGCGGCTCTATGCCGATACCCCGGCCCCGGAGGAGGCCACGCCCGAAGGCTATCGCAAGGCGCTGGAAAAGCGCAAGGCCCTGGGGTTGACCTTTATCAAGTTCGACATCCGCCCTCAACTGTTCTTGGATACCGAAGGCGGCGTCGTCGGCCAGACCTCGCCCTATGAATATGCGCTGGGCCAACGCTGGCGCGCCCCCGGCGGCGGCACCGGCACGCGCATCACCGAAAAGGGCATTGCCCGCGCCGTGGAGGTCGTCGCCGCCATCCGCGAGGCCGTAGGCTGGGATATCGCGCTCTGCACCGACCACTTCGGCCATGGGCTGATGACCGCCAAAGAGGTGATCCGGTTGGGCGAAGCACTGGAACCCTATGACCTGGCCTGGCTGGAAGACCCCATGCCCTGGTACGACATCGACGGCCACAAACAGGTCACCGACGCCATCAAGACGCCCACCGCCGCCGGCGAGGAACTCTATCTCTGGGATGGCTTCCGCGAGATGATCGAAAAGCGCGCCGTGGACATCATCCACCCCGACCTGCTGACCTCCGGTGGGATGTTGGAGACCAAGAAGATCGCCGACTACGCCGAGCGCCACGGCTTGCCCACGGCGCTGCACTTCGCCGGGTCGCCGATCGCCTTTATGGCCAACGTCCACTGCGCCGCCGCCATCCCCAGCTTTGTGGCGCTGGAACATCATGGGCTGGACCTGCCCTTCTGGCAGGG
>QEUY01000386.1 GCA_003577365.1 Chloroflexota bacterium
ATGGCGCGCTATCTGATCACCGAACTCAACCGCGGCGTTGCCCCGGATGGGACGCGCGTCGTCTCTGCCGAGAATTTGGCCGTCACCTGGCAGCCGCAAGTGCCGGTCAGCGCCGAAGCCAGCTATGGCTTGGGCTGGATCGTCGACAGCTACAAGGGCCAGCCGATGATCCAACATGGCGGGAATACGCTGGGCTTTACGTCGGATCTGGCCTTCCTGCCCGAAGCGGGCGTGGGGATCACGGTGCTGACCAACGCCCAGATCACCAATGCTTTTAGCGAGGCCGTGCGCTATCGCCTGTTGGAGTTGATCTTCCAGCAGCCGGCAGAGGCGGATACGCAGGCAGAATTCACCGCCCAGATGATCCGCGACCAGTTCTCAAAGGGCTTCGCCGATACAGGGGCCGCCGACCCGGCGCAGGTCGCACCCTTCCTGGGCCGCTACAGCAATGACGCCTTGGGCGAGATCGAACTGCGCATGGAAGGCGACCAACTGGAGATGGATGCGGGCGAGTTTGTCACGGAGCTGCGCGCCCACCATGACGCCGCCGGAGAAGTAGACGGCTATGTAACCACCAACCTGCCGCTGATGGGGCTGCCGGTGAAGCTGCAAGCAGGGACGGAAGGGCGGCCCCAAGTGGTGCTAGGCACAGGGGCCGTCGAGTATACCTTCACGCCACTGGAATAGCCGGCGTGAAGCGCGGCGCGAAAGCCCGGAGCTAAAGCCTCCGGGCTAAACAACAGCGCCCCCCAAGGGGGGCTTTCTCGTAGGTGCGGTTTTCGAACCGCACCTACTTTTCTCTTCCTCTCTGCTCTGGCCTTTGCGTGCTTTGCGCCCTCTGCGGTGGAACTTCTCCTCTATCCCTTGACTGCGCCCGCGGTCAGCCCGGCCACGACAAAACGCTGGGCCAGCACATAGAGCACCAGCACGGGCAGGCTCATCAAGAACGCGCCGATCATGATCTCTCCCCAGAGGAAGACATCGCCGTAGACCAGCCCAGCCAACCCCACGGGCAGCGTCCACATCTCGCGGCTGTTGATAAAGAGCATCGCCAGCAGATATTCGTTCCATGAGAGCGTAAAGGCAAAGATGGCGCAGGCCACAATGCCCGGCGCGGCCAGCGGCAGGATCACCTTGTAGAGCGCCTGCAGCCGCGTGCAGCCGTCCACCAAGGCCGCGTCCTCCATCTCTGTTGGGATCGTGGTGAAGTAGCCCTTCAAGGTCCAGACGGCAAAGGGAATGCTGCCGGCCAGATAGGCCAGGATCAGGCTGTAGAGCGTGTTGAGCAGCCCCAGCCGGCTCAGGAAGACATAGAGCGGAATCAAGGTCATCATGCCAGGGATCAGGTAGATGAAGAAGATGGCGCTGCTGAAGAAGTCGCGGCCCGGATAGTGCAGCCGCGATAGGCTGTAGCCCGCCAGCGAACTGACCACAATCGAGATGGCCGTGGTCACCGTGGAGACGAAAAGGCTGTTGCGCATCTGCGCCGGAAAGGGCGTGCGGTCAAAGAGGCTGCGGATGTTGTCCAGGGTTGGGTTCGACGTCCACAGCGTCGGGATCGGCAGATAGATCTCGCTCTTGGGCTTGATCCCCGTGAGCAGCATCCAGTAGATGGGAAAGAGCACCACCACCAGCACGACTGCAATCCCCAACAGCACCAGCCAGTGCACGATGCGGTTTTGCATGCGGTAGCCGATCATACGCGGGCCTCCTGTGCCGAGATGGTGCGGGTCAACCAGACGATGAGCAGCGTGAAGAAAGGCATCAGCATGATCGGGATCGCTGCGGCCTTGCCCAACTCCAACCCGATAAAGGCGATCTTATAGGTAATCACTGGAAACACTTCGGTGGCTGTCCCCGGCCCGCCGTGCGTCAACACCCAGATGGTGGTGAAGTCGTTCATGGTCCAGATCGTCGAGAGCAGCGAGACAATCAGGATCACACTTTGCAGCCCCGGCAGGGTGATGTGGCGAAATAGCTGCCAGCGCGAGGCGCCGTCCACGCGCCCGGCCTCGTAGAGATCGTCGGGGATCGCCTGTAGCCCGGCCAGCAGGTTGATGGCGAAGAAGGGAAAGCCGCGCCAGATATTGACGGCGATCACCGAAGGCAGCGCCAGATCGGGATCGCCCAAAAAGTTGATCGGCTGGCGCACCAGATTCAGTTTCATCAGGATATAGCTAAAGACGCCAAAGAGGTCGCTGTACATCCACCCCCAGATCAAAACGCTCACCACCAATGGCAGCGACCAGGGCAGCAGCACAATCCCGCGCACCAGCCCACGGCCAAAGAAGGCCTGGTTGAGCAGCAGCGCCACGCCCAAGCCGATGGGCAGCTTGAAGCCCACTGAGACGAACGTGAAGATCGCGCTGCGCCCCACAGCCTTCCACACGGCCGGGTCTTGGAGCAGGGTGCTGTAGTGCTGCAAGCCGACAAATTTCGGCTCGGCAAAGCCGATCATCTTGTTGTGGAAGCTGTACCAGATCCCCCCCACGGCGGGATAACCCACCATCACCAGCAGCACGACCACCGCCGGCAGCAAAAAGAGATAGCCCAAGACCACCTCTTCGCGCGTCCACCAGGCGCGGCGCTTGGAGCCGACCGGCCGCCCGATCGCCGGCGCAGCGGAACGCACCGAACCGCTCGTATTTGCCATTGTGCCTCCCTACAAAAGAGGGGTTGGACCCCACGGGGCGTGGAAGCCCAACCCCTGTCGCAATGTCTAGGCTTGCTCGTACTTGGCCTTGATCTCGGCAGCCTTCTTCTCGAAGTCTGCCATGGCATCTTCGGGCGTCCAGCCCTCGACGGCCACGCGGGCAGCCATCTCGGCAAAGAGGAACGCGCCGCCGACTTCGTTGATCCACGGCGCGGGGTCGCCCGGCTCATGCGCCAGATAGGCATAGGGCACCATGGCGGCGGCCTGCTTGTTCCAGGGGTCATCCTGGAAGATCGGCAGCGATTCATACTCCTTCAGCACAGAATAGAACATGCCGCTGGCGGCTTCTAGGTTGCCCGGATAGCGTTCCGGCGACAGCGTGCCCTTGATCAAGAGGCGCGCTTGGTCAGGATACTTTGACGAGGCCATGATACCCGCCATCGAACCGCCGTTAAAGGTCGTGGGCTTGCCGGTCGGCCCAGCCGGCATGGGGCCGACCGCGGTCGATTGCAGCCAGCCGGGGTCAGACTCGCGCATATTGTTGAGGATGCTGCCCGAGTTATAGCACATGGCAAGCTGGCCGCTGAGGAAGGCCTTGTTGTTGCCTGTGTCGTCCCAGCCGGTGACGCCGTCGGGCATGACCTTATGCACGTTGAGCAGGTCGCTGGTCCACTGCAGCGCGGCGGCGGTTTCGGGGGAGTTGATGGCGATGTTGCCCTCTTCATCCTGCAGCTTGCCGCCGAAGGCAAAGATCAACATCTGCATAAAGTTGCTGCCGTCGGGAACCAGCGTATAGGCATTGCCAAAGCCCCACATGCGGTTGGCCGGGTCTGTGGCCGCCTTGGCCGCTTCCACGAACTGGTCCAAGGTGTCCACCGGCCCGCTGAAGCCCACGGCTTCCAGCACATCGTTGCGATAGTACAAGAACTGCGGCTCGTTGTGGAAGGGGATGCCCCACTGTACGCCGCCAATCGTCACCTCGTTCTTATCCGCTTCATAGAAACCGCCGCCGGTCGCGTCGATCTCGGCGAACAGGTCCGACACATCGGTGAGGATGCCCATGGCATGATGCTGCGGCGCGTTGACGCCGAGCAAGGCGTCGGGCAGCGTGCCCGCCTCGATGGCTGCATTCTGCTTCTGAGTATACTCACCCCACGGGAAGAGCTGCACGTCCACGTCAAAGCCGTTGGCCTCGGCAGCCATCTTCAACGATTCGGTATAGTACTCATTCTGTTCGGGGATGAAATGTTGAGGCGCCCAATAGACCAGCGCGGCGCGCTCGGCGGCAGGAGCGCCGCCCTCACCGCCCTGCGGCGCGACCGCAGGCACACAGGCGGCGAGCGCCATGCCCGCCGACACACTGCCCACGAGACGCAAAAAACTCCGACGATCCAGATGGCTGCTTGGCATATCTGACTCCTTTATGGAAGGGGGAAGGTTGAGTGGTCTAGCCGGCCCTGGCGAGGCGGGGCATGGCGTCAGCGCGCCGTATGCCAAACGGCATGCACGCCAAGCGCGCCTTGCCACGCGGACAGATAGACCGGATTGCTTTGAATCGGTGGCAGCGGAGGCAGGAGGTGGAGTTTCACGCGGGTGGGCATACGACCGCCGGCATGACGCGGGCACGCAGCCCAGAGCAGAAAGAACGCCGGACCCCGTTGTCCGTGCCAAGCCGATAGGCGGCATGCTCCTTGGCTGAAGAAAAACGTTTGGAAGTATCCGCAGTATAGCACGCTTGCGGGGGCCAAGCAAGCGTTGTGCAAAGCGTCACGACCAATCGCCATAGGCCTGCCCAACCTGTCCAAACCAGTATGCGGCCATTCCACATCCGCGTTCGCCCCATGATAGACTGGCGCTAGGTCGAGTGGGGCAGCGTACCTGGTAGCACACCCGGAGGAAAATCGATGCCCTTTTCCGAATTTTTTCGACGTCTGGTCACGGTTCTGGCGCTGGTGCTTCTGGTCTGGGGCATGTGGGTGGCGCGCGGCACGCTCTTGATCGGGTTTGCGGCGGCACTGTTGGCGGTGGCGCTCAGCATCCCGGCGCGCCGGCTGCAGCGGCTGGGTCTGCGCCGCGGCTGGGCGGTGGCCGTCTCGGTGCTGGGCGCGCTGATCTTGCTGGCCGCGCTGCTGATCCTGGTTCTGCCTCGGCTGATCAATGTCTGCCCCGGCTGATCAATGAAACCCTGGCCCTGATCACAACCATCCCCGACGCGCTGCGCGCACTGCTGCGCAGCTATGAACAGTTGCGCGGGGCCAGCCGATTTTTCGAGCTGGCGCTGCCCCCCGCGCCGGGCAGCGAGGCAGGCGCCGACCTGACCCCCACGCGCGCCCGCCAAATCCTGCAGCAATTTGTCGACGCCAGCCTGGCGATTGCGCCCCGGCTGTTGAGTGAACTGGGCCAGTTGATCAACATCCTGATCAACATCGGCTTTATGCTCTTTATTGCCGTCTTCTTTTTGATCGACCCGCGCAGCTATGTTCAGGCCAGCCTCTATCTCGTCCCGCGGCAGTATCATCGCCGCATAGTGGCGCTGTGGCAGGCGATCTACGCGACGGCGGTCACCTGGATCACGACCCTGTCGCTCTCGATCAGCGTGACCGTCGGGCTGGTGCTGGTCATCTTGGGGTGGCTGCTGCACATGCCCAACGCCATTGTGGTAGCCGTCTTTGCCGGGGTGGCGACCTTTATCCCCAACATCGGCGCTTTTCTGCCGCTGATCCCGATCACGATCTTTACCCTGGCGAGCGAGCCGCGCCGTCTGCTGATCTACGCACCGGTCTATCTGGCGATCCAGTTGTTCGAGAGCAACATCATCACCCCCACCCTGGTCAAATCGGAGATGAAGATACCGGCGGGCGCGATGATGCTTTTTCAACTGCTGGCGACCTTGGCCTTTGGCGCGCTGGGGCTGCTGCTGGCCGTGCCCATGTTTGGCATCTTGATCGTCTTGGTGCGCGAGGTCTACAGCTTTGGGCTGCTGGGGCTGCGCGACACAGGGTTAGCCGTCCACGCCGACGCCGACGGCAACCTGACCCTTGTCGAGGTCAACGCCGAACCGCCTGCAAATGTGCCGTTCCAGGAGTAGATGGGACTCACCGCAAAGGACTCACCGCAAAGTCGCAGAGGGCGCAGAGAAGAAGGGAGTGGCGGCGCAGCCACATCTCCCTATTCCCTCTCCTACGGACGGGCGCGGATCAAGTACGCCTTGCCCTCATAGCCGTCGAGACGCACCAATAGGTCGCCCGTCTCGGTGAGCGTATCTTCGGCCATGTCCGTGACCATGTCGACTACGACGCCGAGCTGCGCGCCGGGGATGGGCACGACTTCCTCCACCGGGTCGGGGCCAAAGTTGAGCGCCGTCACCTGGCTGAGCAGGCCAACGGGCAGCTCATGCACCATCACCAACAGCCCTTTGTGCTGCACGTCGGGGATCTGAAGCTGGCGCGCCTCATAGAGCCGGTAGCGTTGGCGCACGGCCAGGAGGGTCTGCAGGCGGCGCACAAACGAATCGGGCTGCGCCAGTTGCTCCGCCAGCGAGCCATAGAGCGAGCGCGCCCGCGGCAGCCCTGCCGCCGATGCCTCTGCCTGGGGGTTGACATCCATCAAATCATAGGCCCCGCGCTGGATCCAACGCGTATCGCCGTCGCCCATCAGATGGGCAACCGATTCAGGCGGCAGCGGCAGCGCGCCCACCAGGTCCCAGCCGGAAAGGGCAAAGATGCCCGGCTGGAACGCGTTGTACATGCAGAGCAGCAAATGGATGCGCTGGATCTGCTGCACCTGGTCGCCGGTCAGCGCGTCCAGGTCGCCGATGCCCAAGGCGGCGGCGATCAGGCTGGCCGTGGTGCAGGCGATGCCATTGGTGACAAAGGGCAGGTTATAGGGCGCGGCCTCGCCGCTCAGCCGTTCATACATCGTAGCGCGGATCGCCTGCCGCAGGTCGCTGCCGGTGTAGGCTTGCCCGCCCAGCCGGTAGAGGTCGGCGGCGTGCGCCGTCCAAAAGTGCACCAGTTCCAGGGTCAGCTCGTCGTGATTTTGCAGCGCATGGATCAGCGCGGCGGGGTCGATGCCATACTCATGCACCGTGTTGAGCATCAGGCGCAAAAACTCGGTGTCGCCGGTGGTGAGGGCATGGTGATAGGCCGGGCGGGTGATAAAGTCGTAGCTAAGGTCTGCGCCGCCGCGCGCCATGGCGGCGATGTCGTCCACCGTCAGATTCAGCTCTTGAAAGCTAAAGCCGCCCACCTTGCGCAACAGCCCGGCGATCAGTTGGTTGGCGATCAACGAGAGCGGGTGGCCTTCGGACCAAGCGGGGCCGTCGGGGCGGCGTTCGATGCCCAGAAAGCCGTTGGCATCCAGCCGCAGCATCGACGCGCCCAGCACGTCGAGCGAGTGCAGCGCATCGCCCAAGACCAGCCGCGGCGCGGCGAAGGAAGGGTCGAGCCAGTTGAGCGTGGGCTGGCCCGCCTTGAAATAGTGCAGATAGACCCAGCGCCGCTCGACGCCGTCCACGCCGGTCACCACGCCGGTGGCGCTCCAGTCGGTCTCCTTGACGCCCGGCTCATAGAAGATCGTGCGGCTCAGCCGCCCGACGATATAGCCCTTCTGCTTCAGCACATCCACCGTGGCGGGCGGCAGGTTGACCGAATCCTCGCCAGGGGGCAGCGGCGGCAGCAGGTCCCAGTCGTCGCGCCCGATCTCGACCATGTGGTAGAGGCCGGGATAGTCGCCCACGTTATACTCCGCCAGCCGGAAGTCGGGGCCTTTGCCCGTGTGGCCGGGGATGATGTCGTCGATCACGATCGCGCCGTGGGCGGCGGCGGTGTGGCTCATGGCGATATATTCGGCTGCGCTGCCAAACTGTGGGTCGATCTCCAGCCCGATGCGGTCGAAGTTGCCGTCCACCGTGGGGGTCAGCTCGCGGCCGCGCACGCCGCCGCTCAGCTTCATGGGGCCGGTGTGGACGGCCTTGACGCCG
>QEUY01000387.1 GCA_003577365.1 Chloroflexota bacterium
CAGGCGCGGCAACTGCTCAAGATCCTCCTGACCGAACGCCCGCGCCCGGTCTCGTCGGATCGTCTGATTGAGATTCTTTGGCCCAACAGCACGCCAGAGGCGGCGGCTACCACCCTGCGCAGCGCCATCAACGCCCTGAGAAATGTGTTGGAACCGGAACGGCCCAACCGCGCCCCTTCGCGCTATATCATTACCCAGGCGCCGGGCTACGCTTTTCATCTACATCCGGACATATGGTTAGACGTAGAAGTCTTCGAAAAGGAACTCGAATCTGCGCGCCACGCCGAAAATCCAGAGCAACGCTATCGCCACCTCGAGAGCGCGGTCGCGCTCTATCACGACGACTATCTGATCAGCGACCCCTACGCCGACTGGGTGCAGAATGAGCGGGAGCGGTTGCAGGAACTCTATTTCAACGCCCTGCTGCAACTGGCCGAGTTGCAGGCCGCCAACGGCGATTTTGTCGCCGCCATCGCCTCCTGCCGCCAGATCCTGGCGCGCGACGAAGTGCGCGAAAACGCCTATCAGGCGCTGATGCGCTATCAGGCCGAGTCGGGCGACAGCGCCGCGGCGCTGCTCACCTTTGAACGCTGCCGCAACGTGCTCTCCGAAGAGTTGGGCGCCGATCCCAGCCCGCTGACCCAACTGCTGCACCAGCGCATCCTCAACGGCGAGATCGAGCCGCCGCTCTCGCCGTTGGGCCATGCCCAGCGCAGCCTGGGCGGCGAGCCGGTTGGGCTGGGACACAGCCGCGGCCGCGCCCCCGGCAGCGATCCACTTGTGCCGCAGCGCACCCTGCTGCCGGTGGTGGATAACCATTTTTTGGAGATTTTTGTGGGCCGCGAGGCCGAGGTGGCGCTGCTCGAAGACCGCTTGACGCGCGCCCTGCACGGCCATGGGGATGTCGTCGTCTTGGCCGGCGAGGCGGGCGTGGGCAAGACGCGCCTCGCCTATCCGATCTTGCAGCAGGCGACCGCCGCCGATGCCACCGTCCTCAGCATCACCTGCCGCCCGCTAGAGCAGCAGTTGCCCTTTGCCCCGCTGGCCGATCTGCTGGGCCGCTATTTGCACAGCTTGCCCGAAAGCGCGCTGCAGACGCTGCCCGCCGCCAGCCTCGCCCAGCTTGCCCAGATCATCCCCAGCCTGCAAGACCGGCTGCCGGGGCTGCCGCAGCCCTCGCTCGACGGCATCATCGGAGCCGACGAGAACCGCCAGCGGCTGATCGACGGCGTGGTCGGCTTCCTGACGGCGCTGGCGCGGCTGCGCCCGCTGGTGCTCTTTGTGGACGATCTGCACTGGGCCGACTATGACACGCTGGCCGTGCTGGGCCGGCTGATCCAGCGCGTGGGCGATGTCGCGCTCCTGGTCATGCTCGCCTATCGCACCGACGACCTGGCCGAAAACGAAGACTTGAGCACCCTGCTCCGCGACCTTCGCCGCCACCAGGAACATAAGCTGGTCCAGGTCGAACGGCTGCGCCCCCACCACGTGCGCGATGTTGTCCATCTGCTGCTGCGCCCCTATCAGGCGCGCGCCGGGGTCGAGTTGGCAGACGCGCTCTTTGCGGCGACCCAAGGCAACGCGCTCTTTGTGACCGAAGCCGTGCGCGATCTGCTAGAGCGCCAGTCGGCGCACGAAGCGCCGCCCACAGGCGACGGCAAACCCGACGACGCCAACCTGCAACTGCCCTTGCGCCGCAACCGCCGCGTACAGGAAGTCATCCTGGAGCGCATCCAGCGGCTGCCCGCCGCGGCACAGGAGCTGCTGCAGCTCGCCGCGGTCTTGGGCCGCGATTTCAGCCTCGACCTGCTCGAAACCATCGCACCCGCCGACCCGGTGGAGAGCCTGCAAGTCTTGCTGGAGCGCAAGTTCCTGGTGGAGCGCCCCGACGGGCGCATCGACTTCAGCCATCAGATCGTGCGCCAAGTGGCCTATGACAGCATCAACGCGCTGCAGCGCCGCCGTCTGCACCTGCGCATCGCTCAGGCGCTCGAAAGCCTGCACCACGCCGAAGATCAGCCGCGCGAGATGGCCTTTCACTACAGCCAGGCGGGGCGCAGCGCCCGACAGCCCTTTGCCTATTACAGCGTCCTCGCCGGGGAGCGGCTGCTGCGCACCCTGGGGTTCCGCCAGGCCATTGTGCATTTCGACGATGCGCTGGCCGTCCTCGAATCACAGCCCGGCAGCCCGCCGGACTTGATCCGCCGCGCCCTCTTGGGCCGCGGGCTGGCCTATGAAAGCCTGCTCGACCCCGACGGCGTCTCCGACACCTATTGGCGGCTGCAAACCTGGGCCGCCGCGCAGGGCGACCGCAGGCTGGTGCTGACGACACACAGCCGCTTCACGTCGATGTTGACGCTGCTGGGTCGCCAGCGCGAGAGCAATCAGCTCTTGGCCGAATTGGTCGAGGCGCTGGCACAGACCGAGGGAAGCGCCGTCCAATCGCAGGTGATGGCCGACCTGTTGGCGCGCCGCCGTCTGATCTATCAGGGGGACAGACCGGAACTGGACACGACCTCTGGCGCGCTCCCTGGCGAGACCCCGGGCGAAACCTGGACGCTCTACACGCCGCCGCCGCCCGCGGTCCCCGACCCAGTGCAAGACCTGCTGCAAGTGCTGGAACCGGTCTATGCTGTGTTGCCGCTGTTTGACTATGGCTGGACGCTCTTGGTGCAGGGGCAGTTGGGCGAGGCGACCCACTGTCTCAACGCCGTGGTGGACCTGGCGAGCGAAACGGCGCAGCCCTCCTTTGCCAGCACGGCCTATCACCAGTTGGCTGTGACCGCGCGCATCTTGGGCGATCTGGAGCAGAGCCAGGCGCTCAACGACCGCAGCGTCGCCATCAACCGCGAAGTCTCTGGGGCCGCAGGCGAGTTGGCGAGCATGTGGCCGCGCATCTCCAGCGCCTTTCTCTCGATCCAAGCCAACCGGCTGGACGAAGCCGAACGGCGGCTGCGCCGCGTGGTCACCTTCCTCGACGGGCGCAACGCCTTTCACAACTATCGCCACAGCGCCAACATCGGGCTGGGGCTGGTCGCCCTGGCGCGCGGCCAATTGACCCAGGCCCAAGCACTGTTAGAGACTGCCGGCGCAGACTCGGTCAACCTCTACCCCTACACCCATATACGCGCCCTGCTGGGGCTGGCGCGCATCGCCCATCTGCGCGGCGATGCTGCCGCCTGCGCGCAGCTGCTGCGCCGTGCCCTGCGCTTTGCCGGACGGCGCAGCCTCTTGGAAGAGTATATTGAAACCGTGCTGGAGATCGTGCATATTCAGCCGCCCGGCGCGCCCACAGCAGAGCTGATCCGCTCCGTGCTTAGCTATGTGGAATCGATCGGGCTGGACGCCTCGATCACGGTGCTGCGTCATGCCCTGGCCGAAAGCGACCGGCGCAGCATTCCCCTCAAGCAGCCCCAAGACCGGCCCTAGGCTTTTCGCTTTGTCTCCTCTTTGCGCCCTTCGCGACCTTTGCGGTTAACCTTCCGGCAAAACGGCAGCTTGGGTGACTTAGCCCCCAGACGCGCCCGGACGCTCGTCTGCCCAGGCGAGCGTCCGGCTTGCAGGTTCGCAACCAGGATGTCAAATCAGTGAAACAAGCGCTAATGAGACGAGCACCAACAAGGGCGTGACCTAGCGGCGGATGCCTTCCCAGGTCACGCTGATCTGCGCGTCCTCGGCCTCTTCGTAATATTCCACCGCCAGCTTATGCGTGCCCTCGCGCAGGAAGATCTCCCCCTTGTATTCGGTCGCGGGCTGAATCTTCCAGCCGTCGATGATCAGTTGGTCGTCGACATAGACGCGCACGCCGTCATCGGCCACGGCGGTGAAGCGATACCAGCCGTCTTTGAAGTACTCCAGCTTTTCCCAGCGGATGCTAAAACGGTCTTCGGGCATCCCGTCGAAGGGGCGGCCTGTGTACCAGTTAAAGCGGATCTCCTTGTCCTGCCGCTCTTCCACGAATTCGCTGAAATACTTGTCCTTGAAATAGGAGCCTTTCCAGAACTCGTCGCTTCCCATCGGGCGCTTGGGGCCGCCGTCTTTGCCCCGCTCATGGTCCCTGTCACGCTCCCGGTCTCTATCGCGATCCATATCACGATCCATGTCGCGTGGCCGCTCCGGGCCGTCCATCGGGCGCTGCGGGCCGTCCATTGACGGCTCCATGGGGCGCTGCGGCTGCTCCACCATAGGCTTCTGCGGCTGCGGCATGGGCTGCATCGGCTGTGCCGGGCGCTGGGGTTCCATCGCAGGCTGCCCCTGGCCGGGGATGCACAGTTGCTGGCCCACATAGACCTCGTTGAGGTCATAGATGCCGTTGGCGCGCGCCAGCGCATACTCGTCCAATCCATAGGCCCAGGCAATGCCGGAGAGCGTTTCGCCGCGCCGCACGATATAGCGGTCGGCGCACTGCGGCCCGCCTACGCTGGGACCATCCATCGGCATCCCCATGTCGGCTTCAGGGATGATCAGCTCTTGGCCCACGACGATCTTGTTGGGGTTGCGCAGATTGTTGGCCTGCATCAGCGCCTCGATGGTCACGCCGTAGCGCATGGCAATGGCCGACAGCATATCGCCGGGGCGCACGGTGTAGACCCGCACCCACTTTTCGCTGCCCGGCATCGGCTGCGCCGGGGAGGCCAACGCGGCAGTGGGCAGCAGCAGACCCAGCAACAGCCCCATCATCAGCGCCACACGCGCCGCCCGGCGCATGGCGGAACGAGATTTGCCCATATCGTACTCCTTTGCTTGCATGATCTCTGCCTGCATGACCCCTCTGCCAGCGAATCTCCTGTGCCAGCTAACCCCTTACCAGCG
>QEUY01000388.1 GCA_003577365.1 Chloroflexota bacterium
ATGCGCCAGAAGATCTGCCATTCGCTCGCGCCGTCGATGCGCGCCGCTTCATAGAGTTCATTGTCAATGGCCTGCAGCCCGCCCAAAAAGAGCAGGACGTTATAGCCCAGCCCGCCCCAGTGCGTTAGGATGATCACCACCCACTTGGCGGCCCACGGGCTGCCGCGCAGCCAGGCAACCGAGTCCAACCCCACGGCTTCCAGCCCGCGGTTGACCCAGCCCATGTGGTCGTCGAACAGCATCGTAAAGACGATGGCTACGATCACCGACGAGGTGACATAGGGCAAAAAGTAGATCGTGCGGAAGACGCCGCGGCCCGGCAGCGTGCGCAGGTTCAAAAAGACGGCCAGCACGATCGACAGGAAGATGCCGGTGGGCAGCAGGATATAGGCAAACTGCAGCGTGTTGACCAGCGACTGGACGATGTAGGGGTCTTTCAACACGACCCGGTAGTTCTCCAGCCCGACAAACTTCATCGGCCCAAAACCACGCCACTGGCTGAAAGAAAGCTGCAGCGCCCAGAGCAAGGGATAGAGCTTGAAGATCGCAAAGGTGATGAAAAAAGGCGAGATAAAGAGGTAATCCACCCAGTGGCGCGCGATCTCTTTCCAAAGCGAACGGCGGCGCTCCACCATAGGGCGGGACATTGTGGCTGCGGTCATGCGCTTGCTCCTGTAGGCTGAGCTGTCGTCATGGCCGGCGAGCAAGACAACCCGCCGGCCATGACCACCAACACAAGGCTAGGCGCACTTGGTGCGTTCGAAGTCTGGGGTCGCCAGCTCCACGATGCGCGCCATACCGTCCTCGACCGAATACTCGCCGGTCAGGATCGGGGTCATCTCCTTTTGCACGATGTCGTTGACCGCGCCCCAACCGGCAGGCCGGTAAAACTCGGTGGAGAGTTCCTGCTCTTGGCTCTGCCAGAACTCATTAAAGGCCCAATCGCCGAAGATGGGCGAGCGCATGGAAAGGAACTCCGCGGACTCCAGATAGGGCCGGTAGGAGGGGATGATGCCCCACTCGCCGCAGCGCGCCGCCCCTTCCACACTGCCCAGGGCATACTGCATAAAGGTGATCGCATCCTCGGAGTTGGCTGCGGCCTTGGGAGTCACCAACTGCGCGCCGCCCCAGATGCCGGTGCGATACTTGATGCCGTCGCCGCCGGGGAACTTGGCGATGCGCCACTGCCCGGCGGAATCGGACTCGCCGCCCTCTTCGGCCAACTGTGCCTCCCAGAAGCCGCGCGCCCAGGCTGCGGCAAAGTCGGCGATCAACTCGCCATCCTTGAGTGCGGCCCAATAGGGCGGGCTCCACCACGCCACATCCAGCCCGCCGCCCGAATCCCAAAGCTGTTTGACGATCTGCATGGCGCGGATGCCCAACTCGTCGCCCACGGTCATGGTCTGCCCATCCTGGCTCACCGCTGTGCCGCCCAGTTGATGCAGCGCAAACATAAAGAGCGCGCTCCAGCCATCCGCCGGGAAGACAAACGAGTAGAGGCCCTGCCCCTTGAGCGCGGCGGCCATCTCAAAGAAGTCGTCCCAGGTCCAGGCGTCAAAGTCGACATCGCCAAACCCGGCCTCGGCCAGCTTGTCCTCGCGATAGTACCAGCCGCTGACGCTGATGTCGCCCGGCCAGCCGACATAGATGCCGTGCTTGGCGACAAAGGTTTCGTTGAGCTTGAGCGGATGGTACTGATCCTTGACGCCTTCGAGTTGGGTGGTCAGGTCGACGAGCAGTTCATTGCAGCCCCAGTCCTGGGCTTCGGTCGCCTCGGCCCAATAGAGGTCGGGCAGCCCGCTGCCCGCGGCAAAGGCCGCCGTGATCTTCTCGCCGCGGTCGGCAGGATGGGGGGAAACCCACTCGATCTCCGGATACTTCTCGACAAACCCTTCCGCAGCCAGGTCAATCGGGTGTTGATCGTGTCCCCAAAAGACAAGCTGTCGCCCCTCGGCGGCGGGTGCAGCGCCCGTGTCGCCGGCCTGGGGTGCAGGCGCCGGGGCCGTACACGCGGCCAGCACAGCCGCGCCGGTCAGACCGCCAGCCAGGGCGAGGAATTGGCGCCGGCTGAGCGGGCGCTGCGCCGTGAACGCTGAATCGTGCTTGGGCATCTGACTCCTCCTCGATCTCCATGAATGATGGGTTCAATTGGGTCGAATCTGCGCCATTGCTGAACGCAGCCCATCCCGCGCGCTCGGCCAATGACCAGACATCGACGTGATGCGTCTGTCAGACGGGCAGAACGCTGCCGGTTGGGCACTGTGTGCAGAGGGAGCAAAGCTGACCAGATAGGGAGCGGTCTCGGCAAAATGGTCTGACCAATTGCCGTGCGGCCATTTTAGCACGCCGTTACAGCGGTGTCAACCGTCAAATTTGTTGCGCGACCCCTCAGGATGGGATTCGACGTACACCAGCCGTGCCGACCGCGTGTCAAATTGGCTGTAATACTTGTCCCGTTGGCGAGACTAATGAATTGCGATCGCATCCATTCACGGTGTTCAGCATGTCACAGTTCACAGCAGCAGTTCACAGCAGTTGTGTAGTCCGCTCCAGATTTGGGATCAAGATTTCGGATCAAGGAGAAGAATCCATGACTCGCCTCTCTCTGCAGCGTGGGCGCAAGGCGCTCACCCTGGCGCTGACCTTGCTGTTGGCCCTGGCCTGGCTGCTTCCCATCCCCGCGCTTGCCAACAGCAGCGGCGCAACCCTCTATGTGCCCTGGGCCGCCACGGGATCACAAGCTGCCGGCCAGGCTACCGGCGCGGCGGCAGACGCCCCAGGGTCAGTCTATGTGCTGACCAACCAATCGAGCGGCAACGCCGTCGCCGTCTATAGCCGGGCGGCAGATGGCAGCCTGGCACGCGTCGCCACCGTCCCGACCGGCGGTCTGGGGACCGGCAGCGGCATCGGTTCGCAAGGCTCGCTGATCCTCAGCGACAATGGGCAGTGGCTCTTGGCGGCTAACCCCGGCTCAAATGACCTCTCGGTCTTTGCCGTCCAGCCGGGCGGGCTGGCGCTGACCGACCGGGTGGCCTCCGGCGGCACGCTCCCCACCAGCGTAACCCACTTCAAGGGGCTGGTCTATGTGCTCAACGCCGGCGGCAGCGGCAACATCAGCGGCTTTCGGCTCTCCAACCAGGGGAAGCTGACGCCCCTCCCCGGCTCGACGCAGCCGCTGAGCAACAACGGCGCGGGCAGCGCGCCCGCCCCGGCCCAGGTTGCCTTTAGCCCAGGCGGGGACATGCTGGTCGTGACCGAGCGTGCCACCAATCAGATCGACACCTATGTCGTCGGCAGCGACGGCCTAGCCTCCGGCCCAACGGTCTATCCCGCCGCAGGCGTGACACCCTTTGGCTTTGCCTTTACCCAACAGGGGACGCTGGTGGTGTCGGAAGCGTTCGGCGGCGCGGCCGATGCCAGCGCGGTCTCCTCCTATGCGCTGGCCCAGGGCAGCTTGCGGGTGATCAGCCCTTCTGTGCCCACCGGGCAGACTGCGGCGTGTTGGATTGCGGTCTCGAAGAATGGCAAGTATGCCTACAGCACCAACGCCGGCAGCGGTTCGGTCTCGGCCTATGCAGTCCACCCGGACGGCAGCCTGACGCTGATCGACGGGCGGGCGGGAGTGACCGGCGACAACAGCGGCCCGATCGACGCCATGGTCAGCCACAACGGGCAATACCTCTATGTGTTGAACGGTCGCGTGCCCAACATCGCCGCCTTTGCACTGCAGGCCGATGGGCGGCTGGTCTCGCTGGGCGTCTTTGCCGGGCTGGACCCGGGCGCGGTCGGCATCGCCGCCTGGTAAGCGCAATGCTCTACCCCACAGGCAGGCCGCGGCGGTAGTCGCGGCCTGCCGTGTCCCCATCACACAGTAACGCATGACACAGACAGCCGGCCCCGGATTCGCGAAACTGGGAGACAGGCGCTGCAGGCGCGGCCTGCGGCTTGTCGCACAGAAAGGAAGAAGCAAGCACCATGGCTACCCCACGCGATCGGATGGTCACCTCCAAAGGTGTGGTCACGATTGCGGATCCCCCCTGGTCACATGCTCTGTTCGACACCACGCGCTTTGCTTGGCTTTGGCTGCTCATCCGGCTCTATGTGAGCTATGAATGGCTGCACGCCGGGTGGGGCAAATTCAACAACCCCGCCTGGTGGAGCGGTGAAGCGCTGGCCGGGTTCTGGAGAGGCGCAGTGCAGATCCCGGCGGAAGGACGGCCCCCCATCAGCTTTGGCTGGTATCGCTCCTTCATCCAGTTCATGCTCGACAACCAATGGTATGCCTGGTTTGGCAAGCTGGTCACCTTTGGCGAAATGGCGGTAGGTATTGCCCTGCTGCTGGGCGCGCTGGTCGGCATCGCCGCTTTTCTCGGCGCGTTCATGAACTGGAACTTCATCATGGCCGGCTCGGCCAGCACCAACGGCCTGCTCTTTGCGCTGGCCATCGCCTTGATGCTGGCCTGGAAAGTCGCCGGCTGGTATGGGCTGGATCGCTGGCTGCTCCCGCTGTTGGGCACGCCGTGGCAGCGCCCCGCAGAGGTGGCGGCCATCGGCGAGCCGCCGGTCGCGCCTGCCGCCCACTGAGCTAGCCCTGAGCAAGCCGCCGGTTTGACAAAGCACGCGCCATCGCATAGCATGGGCCTGAGGGGTCCGGCAGCGTGCTTGGCCGGGCCTTTTGTATTGGCACAGTTTTGTATTGGCGCAGTGACGAATGAGCGCCGCGCGCAAGCGGCACAGGGATGGGAGAGTGGGCAGCCCAGCATGAGTGTGTTGAGGATTGTCGCCGCGGGCGACCAAGACGACGCCGT
>QEUY01000389.1 GCA_003577365.1 Chloroflexota bacterium
AAAGTGACCAGGAAACATAACATGAGCTTTGGAATCACCAAAACCATCCCCGCAGAACGCGGACAGGCTGCCGTCGATGCGCTCTATGACGGCAGCCTGAACGAGTACGAGTTCCATATGGCGGGCAGCCCCAGCAAGCTCTCGCCCGGCGACTTTGTCTACACCATCTTCCACAACCAGATCGTGGGACGTCTCCGCATCACGCGCATCGTCCCCGGCACGGTCCACCCCAAATCAGGCCGCCCGCGCACCCTGATCTATGTCGCCGCCCCCGGCGAGCGGCTGCCCCTGCCCATCCCGCGCCAGGGCCACCAGGGCACTCGCTACTACGACGGCGCGGACTGGCCCGAAGGGCTTGACAGCAGCGACTAGTGGATTGTTCAGTTGCATTTCGCACGACGGTTGTAGCGGCTGCGCCCCCGTGCCAGCCATCTGCCAGAGCGGGCCACCACGGGGGATGGCCCCTACGATGATGCGACCTCCAACATAACAAAGCACTAGGGCGTGTCTGCAAGGAGGAATCTCTCCGGCGAGCGTGCCGGAGCAGAGAGATCCCTCCCTCCGGTCGGAATGACATGCCACTCCTATGGCTTTGCAGACAGAGCCTAGTCGCCTGTCGTCGGGATCGGCTTGGGTGGCAGCGCCTGCAAAATCTGCTCGGTCATGGCGCGGTGCTGCACTTGGTTCAGATGCCAATACAGCCCGCGCCGCGCCATCAACTCGGCATGATTGCCCATCTCGGCAATGCCGCCGTCTGCCAATACCACGATCTTGTCGGCGTTGCGGATGGTCGAAAGCCGGTGTGCGATGATGATTGTCGTGCGCCCCGCCATCAACCGTTCCAGCGCCTGCTGGATCAACGCCTCAGTTTCCGTGTCCACCGCCGATGTGGCCTCATCCAAGATCAAGATCGGCGCATCCTTGAGCACGGCGCGCGCAATCGACAGCCGCTGCTTCTGCCCGCCCGACAGCTTCACGCCCCGCTCGCCGATGATCGTGTCATAGCCGTTGGGCAGCCGCACCAGAAACTCATGCGCGTTGGCGATCTGCGCCGCCTCGATCATCTCCGCTTCGGTGGCCGACTCGCGGCCAAACAGAATATTATCGCGCGCCGTGCCATGGAAGAGATAGACGTCCTGCAGCACCATGCTGATCTGCGCCCGCAGGCTGGAGAGCGTAAGCGTGCGCAGGTCGTGCCCATCTAGCAGAATCCGCCCGCCGCTCACATCATAAAAGCGCGGGATCAGGCTTGCCAACGTCGTCTTGCCCACCCCCGTCGGCCCCACCAGCGCCAGCGTACTGCGCGCCGGGATCTCCAAATTGATGTTCTTCAGCACCGGCACATCCGCCAGATAGTCAAAGTCCACCCGTTCGAAGCGCAGTGCACCCTGTGCCCGGCCCGGCAGCACGACCTTGCTCTCGCTGGCGTCCACCTCCGGCGTCTCCACCAGCAGTTCGTTCACCCGGTCCGCGCTCGCCAACGACTCCTGGATCTGCTCCCACGAGTCACTCAGGTGGTGCAGCGGCTGATAAAACAGCTCTAGATAGAGGAAAAACGCCACCAGTTCGTCGACCGCCAATGCCTCCCCCACGATCATGCGTCCGCCAAAATAGATAACGACGATCGTCCCCATCGCCGATGAAAACTGGATCAACGGCTGGAAGATCGCCATCATCTTGAGCGCGTGCAGCAGCGAATCGCGGTAGCGGTCGATGCGGGCGCGAATGCGCGCCGACTCCACCTGCTCGCGCGTAAACGCCTTGATCTCGCGCATCCCTGCTAAGTTGTCGTTGAGGATAGCGTTGAGTTCGCCCAATTCCTCTTGCCGGTGGCGAAACGCCGGGCGCACATAGCGCGCAAAGGCGCGCAGCGACAACAAGATCAGCGGGATCGGCGCCATGCTCAACAGCGCCAGCTTCCAGTTGATCGCAACCAGCACCGCCGTCACGCCGACCAGGGTCAGCGCGTTGACGATGATGTCCGGCACGGCATGCGCGATCAGCAGTTCAAACTTGTCCGAATCATTGACCACGCGCGACATCAACTGGCCCGTCTGCTTATCGGCATAAAAGCGCAGCGAGAGCCGCTGCAGATGCTCATAGATCAGCTTGCGCGCCTCGGCCACCACACCCCATCCCGCCACATGCGCCATATAGCTGCGCAGAAATTGCAGCACGCCGCGCGCCAGATAGACGCCCAGCGCCAGCAGCGCCAAGCGCGTGACCGTCTCCATCGACATGCGGTTGCCCTCAGGCGCGGTCACTTCTGCCACCATCGTCTTGATGATCCAGGGGATCAACAGCTGCGCGCCCACCAGCAGCAGCATACTGGCGATCGTGACCAGCAGCACACGCGTATAGCGCCGCGCAAACTCAAACAAAAAACGCAAAGAATTCATAGGGAGCCTCTCATCATGCCAATTGTGTGTTGCCCCCATTGTAGATGGCGCACGCCGTTCGGCCAAAGTCGCGCCGCCGCGCAGGGCTGCCGGCTTGGGGCGGAGGCGCGCGGCGGCGCGCAAGCGCCCTTGCCATTGCCCCCCACTTGATCTATGATTTTCAGCCTACACCCTGTGCATGCTCTTCCCGTGCCTGTTATCCGTGCATGCCTACCCGTTCCGGACTTTCGGACCCCATGAAACGATTCTCACGCAAACGTCTCTTCTGGCGTCACCCTGACCTGCGCTTCTGGCTCTGTTTCATTGCGCTCAACATTATCCTTTTTCTGCCGGCCTTTCTGCTCAACTGGCCCGAAACCGAGCGCATCCGCCTCGACGGGAGCCTGCTGCGCCACCCACTGCACACCCTCTTCGAGCTCTTCCTCTGGCGCGACTACCCCGACCCGTTTCGCGTCAACCTGGAACTGCCGATCCTGCTGGCGCTCTGGGTCAACGTGGCCTGGGTGCGCCGCGGCCTCTATCGCCTGCTGGTCATGACCGTCTATTTCATCACACTTGCCTATTATCTCTATGAGAGCGTCATGCTGTCGATCTACCGCGTCGACCCGGTCTTCTACAATCACTACTTTCTGATCAAAGACGGGTTGGCCTTCCTGCTCGACCACCTCAACCTGCCCGCCGGCGTCTATCTGCTCGCCGCCCTGGCCGCGGTCACCGCCGTCGCCGCCGTCGTCTGGGCCATGCGTGTCCTGGTCGACTGGCAGATCCCCGACCAACTCAGCCGCGCCTCACGCATCTTCCTGAGCGGTCTCGCCATTGCCGTCTGCCTCTCCGCCGTCACCTATCGCACAGTACTTGCCGACCCGCGCATGGTCGTCAGCAGCGTAGCGTTCAAGCTGGAAAAAAACATCGCTGCCTCGCTCGCGCTCTATCACAACATCGCCTCGTTCGACGACAGCGAAGCGCGCGAGGCCTACGACTATCGCGGCTTTCACCTGGCGCGCAAACCCAACATTTACCTGATCTTTGTCGAATCCTATGGCAGCGTACTCTACAAGCGCCCCGACTGGCGCGAAGCCTATCTCAAGCTGCTCGACGACATGAGCGCCACGCTCGACGCAGACGGTTTTCACATGGCCTCGGCCCTCAGCACCTCGCCCACCTGGGGCGGCGGTTCCTGGCTCGCCTACACCAGCGCGCTCTTCGGTCTGCGCATCGACACCCACCCGCAGTATCTCTCCTTCCTCAACCGCTACCAGGCCGAAGCGCCGCGCTATCCCGACCTCGGCGCCTATCTGCGCGGCCAAGGCTACTACTATCTCTGGGTCACATCGCTCTCGGTGGAGTTGAAAGACTCGCAGTGGGAGCAATATAAGACCTTCTACGGCGTGGATCGGTGGCTGCGATACAGAGACCTGCACTACAACGGCCTACACTACGGCTGGGGACCGGCCCCGCCCGACCAATATGTGCTTGGCTATGCGCGCGATGTAGCACTCAAGGATGTGGATCAGCCGCTGCTCCTGTTCTACATCACGCAAAACTCCCACTACCCCTGGCTGCCACTCCCCCAGATGGCCGAGAGCTGGGAGGCGCTCAACGTGGCGTCGGATGTCCTGGTAGGCGACCACCAGCCCCCGCGCGTCTCGCGCCGCGCCGACACCTATGACACACCCGTACACATCATCAGCCGCGATGCCAAGTTCATCGCCAATCTGCAGCCCTACGGCCTTGAACCTGGCCTCGTCGTTGCAGACGAAACTGCCGCCCTCCGCCATGAGGGCCTCTATTCGCTGCTCGTGCGTGCCCTGGTCCAGACCTACGGCGAAACGCCATCCCATCTGCCCGCCTATCTGCCCGCCGGCGTCGTCCCCCCCGACTGGATCACCGCCGAAACCGGCGAACCGGCTACGCACTGACCGCTCTTGAACCAGGAGAACCTAGATGACCCGACAAACCACCTGGCTGGGCATTGTCGCCCTCTTTATAGCCCTGCTCCTGACGGCCTGCGCGCCGGCCACGGGCGAGGCCCCTGCTGCCGAGCCGCCCGCGGCGGACAGCGCGCCCGCCGCCGAGGACGCAGCGCCGACCGAAACACCGGCCCCCGAGTCGGCGGACGCTCCCGCCCAGGAGACAGCCGGCACGCCTTCCGGCGTGCGCGTCTTTGTCATTGTGCCGGAGGAATCCAAGGCCACCTATATTGTGGATGAGGAGTTTCTCAGCGGCATGCTCGCCAAATACGGCATCGCCGCCGGCAGACAGGACACCATGGGCAGCACCCAGGCCATCGAAGGCCAGTTTGCCCTCAACTGGGACGATCTCTCTTCGCCCCTGGGCGACAACCAGTTTACCGTCGACCTCAGCACGTTGACCAGCGATCAAAGGCTGCGCGACAAATGGCTGCGCGAAAACGGCCCCAAGTTCGCCGACTTCCCCACCGCCACCTTTGTGGCCGAGCGGCTTGAAAACGCACCCACGAGCTATACCGAAGGCGAGGAAGTCAGCTTCCAGATGGTCGGCCAGTTGACCGTCCACGAAGTCAGCCAGCCCACGACCTTTGACGTCACCGCCACACTCAGCGGCGACACGGTCAAGGGCGTCGCCCAGACTACCAAGCTGCTCACCGACTTTGGCATCGAGCCGCCCAACTTTGTCAATACCCTCACCGTGCAGGACGAATTTCAGATCCGCGTCGAGTTCACCGCCCGCGAACAATAGCCCGGCGGTCGAACTAGTCGCGGGGACATTGCATGGCGGCAGGGGGATCGGCGCTTCCGATCCCCCTGTGCGATTGCCGCCGTCTAGGTCGAGGGTCGCGCCGGGTAGCTGATCTTCACCACAATCGGGTTGGGCCACTGGTTGTTGTTGTACAGCCGCTGCGCGTGCATCGCCGACACATGCAGCGCATGATCGTCCTGCCACCACGTCGCCTTGGCGTCCACCGCCGGTCGATATTCCAACACCCGGCCCGACTGCCCCAGGATCTCAACCTCCGTGCGCTCCGTGGCGCGCACGCTCTCCAGGCGCAGCACCTTGCGCTCGCCCTTGGGCCACGGTTCGCCCGTCACCACGGCATAGACGGCGTCGCCGGCGTTGCTCTGCACATACCAGACCTCGTGCGCCAGCGTCAGCCGCTCGCGCAGCACAGGCCACGGGCGCACCGCATAGACTGCCTCCTGGTTCGTGAAATTCCACAGCGCCAGCTCCTGGATGCGCGCCGCCTGCTCGATCGGGATCTCCCCGTCCGGCTTTGGCCCCACATTGAGCAGCAGGTTCCCGCCCTTGGCGCGCGTCTCCACCAACATCTGGATCAACTGCGTGCCGGATTTGTAGCTCTCATTCGTGGGCTTATAGGCCCACTGCGTCCCCAGCGTAAAGCACGCCTCCCAGGGCCGCGCATCGGCCTGCGCCGGAATATACTGCTCCGGCGTCGCCAGGTCGCCGCGCGTCACCACGATCTCAGGCTGCAGCTCCCAGGCGAGTTCCTTCAGCCGGTCCGCCACGCCGTCGAAAAAGATCACGTCGATCGGGCCGTAATTCGTCAGCAGTTCGCGCAGTTGCGCCAAGTTGTGTTCCATCAGCCGGGCGTTCTGCCTCGGATCCGCCGCCTCCCCGTTGCGGCTGATCTCATGCCCCTGCTGCTCCAACACCCAAAAGTCGTCCGGCGAGAAATAAAAGCCGATGGCAATCCCCCAGCGGCGGAAGGCATCTACTACCGCTCGCGTAATATCGCGGCCATACGGCGTATGCATGATCGAAAAATCGGTCGTCGCCGTCTCAAACATGCAAAAGCCGTTGTGATGCTTGGTCGTAAAGACCACATAGCGCATCCCTGCCACCTTCGCCAGCCGCGCCCATTCGTCCGGGTCAAAGCGCGTGGGCAGAAAGGTCTTGGGCAAATCGCGGAAATAGCGCGTCCGGTAATCGCGCGACGCACCGACCAACGAATGGCTGATCACGCTGCCTAGCTGCGAATCCACACTCCAATGGATAAACATCCCCAAGGCTTGGTCGCGAAACCATCCCAGCCGATCCGCACGGTTCCCGCTTCCCACGGATGCAGATTCCACACGCTCATCCTTTTCACTCATGCTCTCCGCCCCTTCTCCATGTACCTGTTGAATCACGCGAAGCCGGTTTTGGGCCGCTTCAACCTATGCTACAATGACGCCGCAGACCCTCATCCTCCCATCCACAACCCAGGAGAGAAGCTGTGCCCACCATTCCCCATACTACGATGCTGACACTCGGCCGCGCCATCCTCGAAGCCGCCGGACTGCCCGGCGACCAAGCCGAGATCGCCATCGGCCATCTCGTCGAATCGAATCTGATGGGCCATGATTCGCACGGGGTGATCCGCCTGCCCGGCTATGCGCGCAGCCTGGTCGCCGGCGACCTGCTCCCCGTCGGCAACCAGCGGATCGTGCGCGAGACGCCTGCCTCGCTGGTCGTCGACGCCAATAAAAGCTTCGGCATTGTGCTCGCCTACGAAGCCATGCGCCAGGCCGTCGCCCGCGCCCAGCAGCACACCTTTGGCGGCGTGGCCGTCCATCGTTCCGGCCATATCGGGCGGCTTGGGGCCTTCCCCCCGCTCGCCGCCGAGCAGGACTGCATCGGCGTGATCATGCTCAACGGCGGCGCACGCTTCACCGCACCCTACGGCGGCGTGGCGCGCCGCCTTCCGCCCAATCCCATCGCCATCAGCGTGCCTGTCGAGGGCATGCCGCCGCTCATGCTCGACATCACCACCAGCGTCGCCGCCGGCGGCAAGGTCGATGTCCAGTTGGCGCGCGGGCTGTCGCTGCCCGAAGGCTGGCTGGTCGACGCCGAGGGCAACCCGGTCACCGACCCGGCCCGCTTTCGCAGCGGCGATGTCGCCATGCTCCCGCTAGGCGGACCCTTTGGCTACAAAGGCTACGGCCTAGCCATGATGATCGACGCCATCGCCGGTGGCCTCTCCTGGGCCGGCTGCAGCGCCGACCGCCCCACGCGCGGCGGCAGCGGCTACTTTGCCCTCGCCATCAAGATCGAGAGCTTTATCGACCCCGCCGAGTATAAGGCCGAAACGCGCGCCCTAGTCGATTGGGTCAAGTCGTCGCCCACCATGCCCGGCCACAAGAAGATCTATGTGCCCGGCGAAATCGAAGAAGAGACCCGGCAGCGCCGCATCCAGGACGGTCTGCCCATCGAGGACACGACCTGGGAGCAGATCACAGCCGTCGCCGCCGAATTGGGCGTGGCGGTCCCCACCCTCTAGGCCCCGCGAAAGGACTGTTCTATGGCTCCCCGCTTCGAGCGTTTGTTCCGCGCCCCCTACGCCCTGCCCAATGGGCTGCAGCGCACCGCAGAGGGCCTCTGGGTGGTCGACCAGATCAGCGACCGCGTCGCCCTGGTCGAAATGGCCGCGCCCAACGACTACGGCGTCACCAAGGTGGTGCGCGAGATCCCCACCGAGTCTTCCAACACCAGTGGGCTGGCCTTTGGCGGCAGCGCGCTCTGGCTGGCGGCCAACGGCCCGGGCGCGATCTGGCGTGCGCCCCGGACCACCGACGCTGCCTCCGGGGAAATTCTCAAGGTGGATCCAGCCACAGGTCGCACGCTGCAACGCTGGCCGCTGCCGGGCGGTGGCGGCACACATGGGCTGGACTACGACCCCTTCGAGCCAGACACGCTCTGGCTGACGACGCTCAAACAGCAGACGCTGACCCAGGTCCGTATTGCCGATTGGTCCGTCCAAGCCGTCCTGCCTCTACCCTATGGCCGCGCCCACGGCGTCGTGCGCGTCGCTGACGGCGTCTGGGTGGTGCATACCTCTGATCGCGTGATCGTCAAACTGGACACCGCCACCGGCGCAGAGCTGGCGCGCATCACCGTGCCGCAGGAAGCGCCGGAGCCGCACTGCCTCTCGGCGGACGGCGACACCCTGCTCTACTGCGACGCCACCTCCGGTTGGATCGTGCGGATTCACCTCTAGGGCGGTAGTACCTCCTCCACCGTACGGACACGGTATACCGTGTCCGTACGGTTAGGTAAGTCCCCACAGCGCCGCCGCCGTCCCGCCCAAGATGCGCTGGCGGTCGTCGTCGCTCAAAAACGGCAGCCCCTCACGGATCAGCTTGATCTCGTCGGCCAGGCTCGGCCAGCGGTGTTTCTGCCGGTGATGGCCGGGATAGCCCGTCCCCCACACAATGCGCGCCGCGCCAAAGGCGTCAAGCAAGGCGCGGATATACGGGTGGACGTCGGCATAGGGATAGCCAACCCGCGACCGCCCCGCCACATCCGACAGCTTGAGCCAGATGTTGGGCGCGGCCGCCAGGTCGACAATCGGCTG
>QEUY01000390.1 GCA_003577365.1 Chloroflexota bacterium
GCCCACGCCGGAGGGCGTGCCGGTGGCGATGATGTCGCCCGGCTCCAGCGTCATCACCGAACTCAACTCCTCGATCAAGACATCCACCGGGAAGATCAGGTGGCGCGTGTTGGAACGCTGCAAGACCTCGCCGTTGACCGTAAGCTGGATATCCAGGCTGTGCGGGTCGTCCACCTCGCCGGCGGTGACCAGCGCCGGCCCCATCGGCGCAAAGCCGTCAAAGCTCTTGCCCAGCGTCCACTGGCTGGTGCGGTGCTGATAGTCGCGTGCGCTGACGTCGTGGAAGGGCAGATAGCCCGCCACATAGCGCAAGGCCTCGCTGCGATGGACATGGCGCGCGTGCCGCCCGATCACCACGCCGAGTTCGCATTCATAGTCTACCTGCGTGCTGTTCTTGGGCAGCACGATCGGCGCGCCAGGGTCGTTGACGGTGTTGTTGGTCTTGACAAAGACGGTCGGATAGTCGGGTACAGCCTGGCCGGATTCAGCGGCGTGGTCGCGATAGTTGAGGCCAATGCAGAGGATTTTGCCGGGGTTGAGAATGGGCGCTCTGAGCGTCACCGACGCACGCGCGATCGTTGTAGCCGCATCCGCTTGGGCGGCGGCGCGCTGCGCTTGGGCGAGCGCGCTCTCGCCTGCGGCCAGCAGGCTTTTCATATCGCGCGGCAGCTCCGGCGCGGCCCGGCTGAGGTCGACGATGCTTGCGCCGTCCGCCGTCAGCACGCCGACGCGCGTCTCTTGGTCCAGTTGAAAGGTTACCAGTTGCATGATCGAATTCCCTTCGCTATTTCTTTGTCTTCTTTGACGCTTCTTTGTCTCTTCTTTGCGCCCTCTGCGTACTTTGCGGTGAGATTCTCTGCCCCGTACGGACACGATATATCGTGTCCGTATGGCCCCCTGCCTAGCTCTGCCTACCCCACCGTTGCGCCGGGCATGCCGGGATGCGACCCGCCGGCGTTCTTCGCCAGGTTGCCGCCGTCCAACGGGATCAGCGCGCCCGTGATCCACGACGACGCATCCGAGGCCAGAAAGATCGCCAGCCCCTTGATGTCGTCGGGCCGGCCCAGCCGCCCAATCGGCAGGCCGCGCAGATAGGCGGCCTCCAAATTCGGGTCGGCCCGCATCCGTTCCTCCAGCCCACGGTTGGTCACCTGCGCGCAGACAATGGCGTTGACGCGCACCCCGCGGCCGGCCCATTCGGTGCTGAGTTCGCGCGTCATCTGCGCCACTGCGCCCATCGCCATGCTGTAGGCGATATGGCTGCGCCCCAGCGCGGTCAGCCCCGCGATCGAGACGATGCTCATGATGCTGCCGCGCCCTTGGGCGATCATGCGTTTGGCCGCCTGCTGCGTGGCAACGTAGCGCCCCACCACCAGGTTTTGCATACACTGCTGAATCTGCGCCGGGGTCAGCTCCAGCGGGTCGGCGCGGATGCCTTCGCCCGCCACGTTGCCCAGCACGTCGATGCGCCCATACTCGGCGTCCAGCTTGTCGAACATGGCGGCGATCTGCTCCGGGTCGGAGACATCGCAGACGACGGGCAGGGCGCGGCGGTCCAACTGGGCGATCTGCTGTGCCGTGTCGTCCATGCCCGCGGCGTTGATATCGGCCAGGACGAGGTCTGCGCCCACCTCGGCCAGGGCAATCGACATGGCGCGGCCCATGCCGCTGGCCGCGCCGGAGACAAGCGCCACGCGGCCGCTGAGGTCAAAGAGAGGGTGGGTCATGGCTAGGGTAGCTCCTCTGTGGATGGGCTTGTCTAGCGGGTCACGGCGACTTGATTGACCGGGGCGCGCGGCGGCTGGCCCTGCAGCACGCGGATCACCTCCTCGGCCCCGCGCACGCGCACATCGTGCTTGGCGGCCTCCGAATACCAGGCGATATGCGGCGTGATCAAGATGCGCGGTTCGTGCAGCAGCGGATGGTCGGGCGCGGGCGGCTCGGTGGCCAGCACGTCCAGCGCCGCGCCGGCGATCTGCCCGCCGCGCACCGCGGCCAGCAGCGCCTCCTCGTCGACGAGCGGGCCGCGCGCCGTGTTGATCAGATAGGCGCTCGGCTTCATCTGCGCCAGGGTGCGGGCGTTGATCAGGCGGCGTGTGGCGTCGGTCAGCGGCGCATGCAGCGAGATGTAATCGGACTCGGCCAGCAAGGTGGCTAAATCTACGCGCTCCACGCCCGCCGCCGCAAAGATGTTTTCAGGCACATAGTCGTCGTGGGCGATCACGCGCAGCCCCAGCCCGCGCCCCTTGGCCGCCGCGGCCTGGCCGATGCGCCCAAACCCCACCACCCCCAGCGTCTGGTCGGACAGCCGCTGCACCACGCCCGCGGGCCGCTGATCCCATTCGCCGCGGCGGGTCGAGTCCAGCAGCGGGGCCAGCCCGCGCGCCTGCGCCAAGAGCAGGGTGATGGCGTGGGTCGAGACCTCGTCAATCGAGTAGTCGGGCACATAGGTGACCCAGATGCCGCGCGCCGCGGCCGCGGGAATATCGATCGCATCCAGCCCGGTGCCGACGCGGCTGATGATGCGGCAGCGTTCCATGCCGGCGATCATCTCGGCGGAGACCGGCTGGATCGTGACCATGACGGCATCGGCCTGGCGCATGGCGGCCTGGGCGGCGGGGGTCGTGGTGGTCTGCGTGTGAACCACCTCCAGCCCGGCGGCCTGCAGCAGGTGGCTTTCGACGCTAATATCCCCAAAGCCAGGGTAGGCTATCACGACAGTAGGAGGCATGTGATTCCTGTTTCTCCGTATCGGCAAGGGCCGGTGGACGCCCTAGGCGTCGACCGGCATGAGTTGACAATAGGTGAGAATGCGCTGTTTGGCGCCTAAAATGTGCTTGGTGATCTCTGCTTGCGCCGCGGTTACATCGCATGTTTTGAAGATTTCAATGAGCTTGTCATGGTCATCCACATGTGAGGTCAGTTCATCAGGCGACAGGGCGCTGGTCGCTTCATAGAGAAAGCGATTGATGCGCGCCCGCATACTGGAGACGACCTCCAGCATAATGCTGTGGTCGGCAAATCCCCAGAGGGCGTAGTGAAACCGGTAATCTTGTTCATGGACTTGCTGAACGTTGCCCTGCTCGGCGGCGCGGCGCATCTCGGCGACGATACGGCGCAGCGCTGTCTCATATTCGGGCAGCCAGCGTGCCATGACCCGTTCGATCACAAACCGTTCCAGCACCACGCGCAACGAGGAGATCTCCTCAATCTCATGCGGGGAAGGCAGATAGACATAAGCGCCGCGGCGCGGGGTCTTGCGCACCAGCCCTTCTTCGACCAGGCGTTGGATCGCCTCGCGCACGGGGATACGGCTGACGGCGAGAAACTCGGCGATCTCTTGCTCAACCAAGCGCGTGCCTGGCGGCAGCGCTCCCTCACGAATGGCGTTGTGCAAGCGCTCGGTCACTTCGTCGCTTAACGTACGTTGCGCTACGGGTTTGAGACGGGCGTGATTCATCACAGGATCCTTGCTGCAAATGGTGTATCTATATGGCGGCTTCAACGGCCAGACGCCAAGATACACCATAGAGACTCATGCTTTCAAGCCCGTCATCGCAATGCCGCGAATAAAATACTTGGAAGCAAAGCTGTAAATGAGCATCACTGGGGCCACCGTCAAGATCGACCCGGCTGCCCAAATTTCGTAGCGAGTCCAGAACAGGTTACGCAGCCCGGCCAGTACCAGCGGCAAGGTCTGCTTCTCTGGGCTGTTGAGCACGACCAACGGCCACAGAAAGCTGTCCCAGTTGCCGAGAAAAGTGAAGACTGCCAACGCCGCCAATGGCGCAGTCGACATAGGGATGATGATGCTCAGGAAGATGCGCCATTCTGATGCGCCGTCGATGCGCGCTGCGTCTACCAGTTCAACAGGGATTGTCTCCATGAACTGGCGCATGAAGAAGACGCCAAAGGTAGACCACAGCCCCGTCACAATGATGCCGCCCAGGTGATTGATCAGCCCGATCTCGCCGATGATGATATAGAGCGGCACCAAGACCACGGCAAAAGGTACCATCATGGTCGCCAGCAGGAGCAGGAACAGCTGCTCTTTGCCCCAGAAATGATACTTGGCAAAGATGTAGCCCAGGGCCGATGACGTGAACAGCGTCGCCACGGTGACGGTCGTGGCAGCGATCACACTATTTTGAAACGCCGCCACAAAGTTGACGCGTGTCAGAATATCCTCGTAGTTAGCCAGCGTCCACACTTCGGGAAGCAGTGCGCGCGAGCTGACTAACTCCTTGAAGTTTTTGAACGAGGCAAAGACCATCCAGATAAAAGGCACGGTTGCGGCCAGCGTCATCGCCAAGAGGATGGCATGTAACATGAGCTGGCCGGGCCGTATACGCTGCGGCCGCAGTGAGGGGCGATAGCGCACCGCCGGGCGAGTTTCTACCATATTGGTTCTCACAATCTCTTCTCCTCTCTGCTGCTCTAGCTGCCCAGCCCCCTTACGTTTAGTACGACCAAGTCGGGCGTAGAAATCTCAACTGTAGCAGACTGACGATCAAGATGAAGACGAACTGAAGCAGCGCTGCGGCTGTAGCCGTGCCAAAGCGCAGGTCGGTAAACGCTTCGGTATAGATCAGTAGATTATATAGGTAGGTGGCATTGCCCGGCCCGCCGCCGGTCAAGATAAAGGGCAGCGAAAATTCCTGTAGCGCGCCGATCGCCAGCAGCACGGTGACTAGGACTAGGGTGTGGCCGAGCAGCGGCAGCGTGACCCGCCAGAAGCGCTGCCACTCGTTCGCCCCATCTACCAG
>QEUY01000391.1 GCA_003577365.1 Chloroflexota bacterium
GACCTGCTGATCGTGGACGAAGCCTCGATGCTCGACCTGGTGCTGACCAACCACCTGCTGCGCGCTGTGCCGCCGGGGATGCACCTGCTGCTGGTGGGCGATGTCGACCAGTTGCCCAGCGTGGGCGCAGGCAATGTGCTCAAAGACATCATCGCCGCCATCGAAGAGCTGCGCGCCGCCGGTCACCCTGTCGCGAGGCAGATGGCCGTCATCCGTCTGGAGACGATTTTTCGCCAGGCTGCCGACAGCCTGATCATCACCAACGCCCACCGCATCAACCACGGTGAGATGCCGATCATCACCAATGCCGGCGACGCCGATTTCTTTCTGTTCAAAACGCAAGAGCCGGAACGCGCCGCCCAGCTTTGTGTCGAACTGGTGCGGGAGCGCATCCCGCGGCGCTTTGCCATTCCCTCTGCCGATATTCAAGTGCTCAGCCCCATGCACCGCGGCGTGGCGGGCGTGGCCGCGCTCAACGAGGCGCTGCAGAACGCGCTCAACCCCGCCGCCCCCACCAAGGCGCAGCGCCAGGTGGGCAGCCGCGTCTATCGCGTGGGCGACCGCGTCATGCAGATCCGCAACAACTATGACAAGGATGTCTACAACGGCGACACCGGCGTCGTCGGCGCAATCGACTTGGAAATGCAGCAACTGACCGTTATCATGGAAGGGCGCGCCATTGCGTATGATTTCCTGGAGCTGGACGAGCTGACCCATGCCTTTGCCATCAGCGTCCACAAGAGCCAGGGGTCCGAGTTTCCGGCAGTGGTGATCCCGCTGCTCACCGGCCATTACATGATGCTGCAGCGCAATTTGCTCTACACGGCGATCACGCGGGCGCGGCGGCTGGTCGTTCTGGTCGGCCAGCCCAAAGCCATTGCCATGGCCGTGCGCAACAACCAGGTCACCGCCCGCTACACCGGCCTGCGTGAGCGGCTGGTGCAAGAAGCCACCTAACCGGCATCGACGACCGCACCCATCACGGCGGTTTGAAGACCGGTAGTAGATCAACCTCTAAAACATCAACTGCCAAAACATCAACCGCAAAGACTCTCAAAGGAGTTTCCGATGTCCACTACCCAAGCCGTCCTGCCGCTCGCCGTACAGATGTATACGCTGCGCCACCTGACCGACCCGCTGGACCAAGTCTTGGCCCAGGTCGCGGCCATCGGCTATCGCGGCATTGAAACCCTGGGCGACCACGGCATGAGCGCCGACGCTTTCCGTGACCTGCTCAACAAACATGGACTCCAGGCCGTCTCCACCCATGTGCAGCTTCAGGCGCTGGAGGACAACTTTGACGGGGTCGTCGCCTTCCACCAGGCGATCGGCAACACGGCGCTGACGCTGCCCGTGCCTCCCAAGGAGCGCCCCACCGACGCCGCCGCTTGGCAGGCGCTGGGCCGCCGTCTCGACCAACTGGGCGCGCGCCTGGCCGACAACGGCATGCAGCTTCTCTATCACAACCACGCCTGGGAAATGGAACTGATCGACGGCAAGCGAGCGTTGGATTGGATGATGGAGAGCGCCGCCTCGGCTCATCTACAGTGGGAGCCGGACCTTGCCTGGGTCGTGCGCGGCGGGGCCGACCCGTTGGAGATGCTGGCGCGCTACACGGGCCGCTGCCCGCGCATCCATGTCAAAGACCTCTCCCCCGAAGGGCAAAACGAGGAGGAGAAGGGCTTTGCCGATGTCGGGCACGGCACGCTGGATTGGGCGGCGCTGCTGCCCGCAGCCAAGGCCGCCGGCGGCGAATGGTTTATTGTCGAGCACGACTGGCCGAGCGACCCGCTGCGCACCATCCGCCGCAGCTATGAGTTCCTGAGCAGCCAGTTGGCGCGCTAGGCTGCGCCGGCGCGCGTCAAGAAGGAGCACGCATGGCACAAAGCGCAATGTTCGCCGGTCTGGTCTTCGACGAGACGGGCCGTCCGGCTGAGGTTGCCTGGGTGGGTGCAGAGGCGTTCTATGTGATCGACGACGACGGCTTTCGCCGCCATGTCGCCGCCGCCCAGATCGACCGCGCCGTGCTGCGCTTTTTGCGCCAGCAGGTCGAAGGCCAGCGCGACATGGCGGTCGAGGCCATGCTCGACATGATGGGCAAGGACGACGTCTTTACCAAGGCCGCGGTCGAATCCTCGATCAACCGCATGGAAGAGGCCGTGGGCCAGCCCATCCCTGAAGAGGCGCGCCAGTGGCTGGGGATGCTCGGCTTTCGCATTGTGGTCGACCACCACGGCGACGTGATGGAGATCCAAATGCCCGCCGGCGGCATCGACGAAGGCGAATAAAAAACGGGGCTGCCGGAAATCGATTCGGCAGCCCCGTGTGTTTTCCCTCGTGTATTCCAGCCTCGTCGATCGTGTGTCCCAAAGGAGCAACCCCCGACACTCTAGATCGGCCTCTGCCCTATCGATATCAAGAGACATCAAGAGTATGATAGGGCTAGTGTTTGCGTGCTCCCGTTTTTTTCTGTGTATCGGTCACAAAGGGGGAACCAATGGGTATCGAAGAGCAGAACATGCACCTGATGCAGACATTGGACGACGCCTGGAATGCGCAAGACTTAGATGTATTTGTTCAACGCCACAAGCCCGACGTTATCGTGCGCTGGCCTGGTCAGCCGCCGACACACGGCATCGAGGCGCACAAAGAGGAGGCGATCCAGTTCTTTAAGACCTTCCCTGATCAGCACCTCGATAACCGGCCCTATCGGGTCTTCTTCGCCTCTGGGGATTGGACATGTTCGATTGCCCGCTTCACAGGAACCATGACAGGACCCATGCTAGGACCCGGCGGGGTAGAGATCCCGCCCACCGGCAAGTCGTTTGAGGTGGATTTTTACACCGTCGCCCGCTGGGACAATGGGCAGATCGTGGAGGAAAATCTGATGTACGATCTGGTGACCTTTATGAAGCAACTCGGCCTCAGCGGCTGATCGCCCCGCGCCCGTCTGAGGGCAGCACATCAGTGCCGAGCCGGTCTAGCTTTTAAGAGTGAGGCTAGACAGCAGGCTTTATCCTAGCCGCAGCAGGGCCAGCGCCACCGCCGTGGCCCAGGGCAGGACGCGGAACTCGCCCGCGGCCAGCGCATCCGCCATCTCCTGCCGGGTGAGCAGCAGCAGTTCCTGCTCCTCCAGGTCGTCGGCGGCGATGGGCTGCAGCGGCGTGGCGTTGCGCGCCAGGAAGAGGTAGGCGCGGCCCGCGCCGCGGTTGCCGTCGACCACAAACTCGCCCAGCGGCGTCCAATCGGGCGCGGCATAGCCTGTCTCCTCCAGCAGTTCGCGTTGCGCCGCGGCCAGCGGTTCCTCGTCCGGTTCGATATAGCCGCCCGCGACGGCCAGCGTCACCCCCTGTGCGGCATACTTGGTCTGGCGGAAACAGACAAAATAGCCCTGCGCCGTCTCTGCCACGATATTGACAAAATCGGGCGTGCGCAGCCAGGGCCACTCTTCGATCACCTGCCCGTCGGGCAGTTGCACGGTGTGATATTCCACGGTGAGAAAGCGACCATCGCCGGCCTGCAGCACAGGCTGCCGCGCCAGCGTGGTCCAGGGCTGTAGGGTGGGCGGCTGCGCGGGCATAGCTAGTGCACCTCGACGCGGCTCACCCACTTTACCTGGCGCAGGGCGTCGTCTGTCTCGCCGGGGACGATCAGCCGCACCAAGCCTTGGTCGCGGCGCAGCGGCGCGCCGTCCAGCGTCGTCGCCAAAAGGATCGGGTGGGTGGCGGTCTGGGTCTCGCGGGCGTCGACGCGTGTGCCAAAGCCGTCGTCGCTGACTACGTCGACAAACGCCCAGTCGCTGCTCTCGTTGATGCCGTGGGCATGGAGCAGATCGACCAGCCGCACGCCGCCAAAGGTAAAGGGGCCGCTGGGCGGATGTCCCGTGCTGGCGATCACGCAGCCCGCCACGCTGGTTTGGGGCAGCCGCGCCAGGTCGTCGGGCGTCAGCGTGAGCGTGCGGCCATCGGGCAGGCAGCAGACGAAGGTAGGGTCGGCGTGAGGCGGCGCGGGATTTGGCTCATGTGCATGGCCGTGCCGCCAGGCCGGTTCGTCCGCGTCTGCTTGGACGGACGTCATCCTTGCTCCAGCGTAAAGGTCAGAGGGAAGCCCTGGCGTTGGGCGCGCCCGCGTGCGGCCATCATCAGCTTTTCGGCCTCGGCGCGCGGGCGCACGACCACAACCGCTGTGCCCTTGGTGTGCGCCGTCCAGGCGATGTGGTCGGCGATCTCTTCGGAGAGCAGGAAGATCCCGCCCAAAATCTCGATGACATAGGGATAGGGCGTCACATCGTCGTTGTGAAGCACCACGAAGCGGAAGTCCTCGTTTGGGACCTGGGCGGATTCCCGGCGATCCCCCTCAATATTGGGTTGGGCAATCGATTGTGTTGAACTCTCAGACATCGTTCCTCACTACATTAACCTATTAGAACCTATTAGCTTTCCAGGTATACCCGGATATCTAGGCAGGGTCATGACCCTGCGTTTCATCTTCAGGATGCCCGATCGGGTCTATGATCTGTCTATGATCTTATGATCTATTGTAGATCTATTGTAGCAGCCATCGCTTTGATTTGGGCAATTTCATCCGGTCGTTAGCGCCGTAGCTCGTCGAGCAGCCGGCAAGCCGCCTGTAGGTCTGGGGTCTGCAAGCCCTCACCGAACCAACGGTAGATCGGCTCCAGCCGGCGATAGGCGGCATCGATCTCGCCCCGCTGCTGCCAGAGCCGGCACAGGCTGACAGTGGCGCG
>QEUY01000392.1 GCA_003577365.1 Chloroflexota bacterium
TCGTATAGATCACCAGCGTATTGTCGGTCAGGCCGCTCTCCTCCAGCGCGGCCAACACCTGGCCGATGCCCAGGTCGAGGTCGTGGGCGCTGCGAATAAAGTCCGCCGTGTCCTGGCGGATCTCCGGTGCGTCGGGCAGGGGGCGCGGGGGTTGCACATAGCGGCCATCGCCGCCGCTGGGAAAATCGCGGTGCGTCTCTTCGAACCCCACGTCGAGAAAGAACGGGGCCGCGGGCCGGCTGCGCAGGAAGTCCGCAGCCGCGGGCGCGACCACTGCCGCGCTGCGGTTGGCGAGTTCCAAGACACGCGTGTAGCCGGTGCCGTGCGGGTCGCGCGTCACATGCTGCATCCCGCAGAGCACGGTCGTATAGCCGGCGTCGCGCAGATAGTGCGCCAGATGCTGCCGTTCGTCGCGCAGACGAAAACCGCGGTGCGCCAACCCAATCATGCCGCTGGCATGGGCGCATTGGCCGGTGAGCAGCGCGGCGCGCGAGGGCGAGCAAGTGGGCGCGGCGCAGAAGGCACGGCGAAAGAGCACGCCCTCTTCGGCCAGGCGCTGCAGATTGGGCGTGGCGACTGCATAGCCATAGGGCTGGAGCCAACGGCCTGTATCGTGTGAGTGCAGATAGACGATATGGGGCGGGGTCATGGGCGCAGCTTTCCAGGACGGTGGGTTGAGATGGACAGCGATGCGAGCGACAATGGGGCGCGCGCCGCGATCTGGCTGAACCAAGGACGGGATGAACCAAGGGCGCGTCCATTTCGTTAGGTAATCTAAGTGTCTTGGTTCTTGGTCTGCTTGTCAAATCGTGGAGTAGAGGATGTATACTGTCCCGATAGACGCATTCCCCTTTGGCCTGTACCTTTGGGACGGTGTGATCTCAAGCCACTTGCGGAAGGAGTTCAACTCATACCGGCGCTTCCCGGACAGACCGCTCTGATCGTCGTCGATGTGCAGGATGGGTTGGACGAGCCTCGCTTGGGCCGGCGTAACAATCCCGATGCCGAGCGCAATATCGCGCGGCTGCTGGCGGAGTGGCGCACACGCGGGCGACCGATCTTCCATGTGCAGCATATGTCCACCCGACCGGACTCCCCGCTGCGCTCCGACCAGCCGGGCAACGCCATCAAGCGCATCGTCGCGCCCCAGGGGGAGGAGCCGGTGATCCCCAAGACGGTGAACTGCGCCTTTGTCGGCACGGACCTGGAAGCGCGCCTGCGCGCCGCGGGCGTGCACACGGTGGTGATCGTCGGCTTGACTACCCAGCACTGTATCTCCTCGACTGCACGGATGGCGAGCGACCTGGGGTTTGCGACTGTGGTTGTGGACGATGCGACGGCAACGCATGACAGCCGCAGCTATGACGGCAGCTACTATCCGGCAGAGGTCGTGCATGCGGTCTCGCTGGCAAGCCTGCATGGCGAGTTTGCGATGATCGTGCAGACGGATCAACTGCTGGGCTGAAGCGCCGGTCACTTCCCCTGCCAAGAGATAAACCGCCAAGGGCGCGAAGGGCGCAAAGAAGAGAGAAACACGCTAGGAGTTACAGGCCGATGCAGAGCCGCCATGTCGCCGATTTCAACCATGACCCCTGGGCCGCGGGCTATGACGTCGAGGTGCAGAACGAGCAGACGCCGGTGCGCGCCGGCTACAGCGCGGTTTTGGACTGGGCCGTGTCCGCCGCCCAGATCACGCCCACCCAGGTGGTGGTCGATCTGGGGTCGGGCACGGGCAACACCAGCGCGCGCATCGGCGCGGCGGCGCGCATGATTTGTGTCGACATCTCGGCGCGCATGACCGCGATCGCGGCCGCCAAGCTGGCGCATCGCCCTGAGGTGACCTTTGTGCAGGCCGATCTGTTGGGCTTTTTTGCCACACAGCCGCGCTTTGATGCGCTGGTCAGCACCTATGCCGTGCATCATCTGACCGGCGCCGAAAAGGGCGACCTGCTGCGCTTGATCGCGGCGGGGCTGCGCCCCGGCGGGCGCGCCGTCTTCGGCGACCTGATGGTCAAGAACGCCGCCGAGCAGCAGCGCCTGGTCGCGCTTTATCAGGGGTTGGGGGACGCGGATACCATGGAGGGGTTGACAGAGGAGTTCTATTGGCGTATTGATCTAACGCTGCCGCAGATTGCGGCGGCAGGCTTGGAGCTGGTCGAGGTGCGCCGCTTTTCCGAACTGTCGTGGGGCATCGGTGTGCGCCGGCCAGCACCCGCGCATGCTTTGAGGCCGGGAGGGTGTTGATGGCGAAAGCACAGAGAGGACAGGGCCGTGGCGAGCGGCCCAAGGCCAATTTTCGCAACCTGGGGCGCGGGCTGGCGTATGTCGGCCACTATCGCACCACGGCGCTGATTGCGGTGGTGGCGCTGTTGGTCAGCATCGCCGCGCAGTTGATGGTCCCGCAAATGGTGCAGTTGATCTTGGATGCGGTGGCGCGCGGCGTGGCGCTGCAGAACGCGCCGGGCGGGCCGGGCCCGGGCGCCATCGCGCCGGAGATTCGCCAGGCGCTGTGGTGGGCGCTGGCGCTGATCGGCGTGTTTGCGCTGGCGCGCGGCCTGTTTGCCTTTACCCAGGCGTTTATGGCGGAGAAGTTGAGCCAGAGCGTGGCCTTTGATTTTCGCAACGCGCTCTTTGCCAAGGTGCAGCGTCTCTCGTTCAGCTACCATGACCGCAACCGCACCGGCCAGTTGATGATCCGCGCTACGGACGACGTGGAAAAGGTGCGGCTCTTTTTGGGGCAGGGCTTGCTGATGAGTCTGCAATCGCTTGTGCTGTTGACCGGCGCGCTGGCGATGTTGATCGTAACCAACTGGCGGCTGACGCTGGTGGTGCTGCCGATCCTGCCCATCGCCTTGGTGCTGTTTATGGTCTTTGGCACGGTGACCCAGCCGCTTTTTCGCGAGGCGCAGGCCAAGCTGTCGGCGCTGAACACCGTGCTGCAAGAGAGCTTGGCGGGCATCCGCGTAGTAAAAGCATTCGCACGCGAGCAGCGCCAGTTGTCCAAGTTCCGCGCCGCGGCGGAAGAGGTGATGCACCAGCAGATCAAGGTGGCGCGTGTCTTCAGTTTTCTCTTTCCCACTATCTTCCTGGTGATGAGCCTGGGCCAGGTGGCGGTGCTCTATTTTGGCGGGCGGCAGATTCTGTTCGACACGCTGACGATCGGCGAGTGGCAGAAGTTCAGCATCTATCTGCTCTATGTCTTTTTCCCGATGGGCCAGTTGGGCTTCATCATCAGCCAGGTGAGCCAGGCCGGGGCCAGCGCCGACCGTATCTTTGAGATTTTGGACGCGCCCAATGACGTGAGCGACCGGCCCGACGCCGTGGCGCTGCCGCCGGTCCAGGGTCGCGTCGAGTTCCGCGATGTGACCTTCCGCTATTTTGACAGCAGCGAGCCGGTCTTGGCCGGGATCAGCTTTGTGGCCGAGCCGGGCGAGACCGTGGCGCTCTTGGGCGCGACGGGCAGCGGCAAGACCTCGATCATCAACCTGATCCCCCGTTTCTACGATGTGTCGGAGGGGCAGGTGTTGATCGACGGGTATGATGTGCGCGAGGTAAAGCTAGAAAGCCTGCGCCGCCAGATCGGGATCGTGCTGCAGGAGACCAATCTGTTCAGCGGGACGATCCGTGAGAATATCGCCTTTGGCCGCCCCGACGCCACCGACGAGGAGGTGATCGCGGCGGCACAGGCGGCGGCGGCGCATGACTTCATCCTCTCTTTCCCCGAAGGCTATGCCACGCCGGTGGGCGAACGCGGCACGACCTTGAGCGGCGGGCAGAAACAGCGCATTGCCATCGCGCGCGCCTTGCTGCTCGACCCGCATATCTTGATCTTGGACGACTCGACCAGCAGCGTGGATGTGGCGACCGAGGCGCGCATCCAACACGCCTTGGACCGGTTGATGGAAGGGCGCACCAGTTTTGTGATCGCGCAGCGCATCAGCACGGTGGTCAATGCCGACCAGATTCTGGTGCTGGAGAAGGGGCGCATTGTCGCCCAGGGCCGCCATGCCGAGTTGATGGAGAACAGCCCGATCTACGCCGATATCTACCGCAGCCAGTTGGTGGAAGACGCCCACGCGCCGGACGAAACCGTGGCCGCTTCGACTTCAGTGGCAGCCGCGGGTTAGCACGCCCGACACACCCCTGGGCGGGTGGTCGGAGAGAAAAGGGAAGCAGACCATGGTCGGTGGATTTCGTGGCATGTTAGAGCAGGAGACGAGCAAGGCCAGGAGTGTTGGCCCCACGCTGCGCCGCTTGGCGGGCTATTTCCGGCCCTATTGGCCGGTGCTGCTGGTCGTGCTGGTCCTCATGATCGCCAACGCTTGGGTGCAGGTCATCGTTCCGATGCTGACCGGCCAGGCGGTGGACTGTTATCTGTCGCCGGTGGTGACAGGCAGCGGCGGCACGGCGCAGGTGGGCGGAGCCATGACACAGCCGTCGGCAGCGCAGGCCAACTGTTGGTATGCATCACTGCCGCCGGACGCCACGCGCGCCGAGCTGCTGCGCGGGTTGTTGGGGTTGGTGCTGACGCTGACGGGGCTGAAAGTGGTGGGCGCGGTGGCGGGCGGCCTGATGTTCTATCTGATGACCTGGTCGGGGCAGCATGTCCTGCGCGAGTTGCAGGTGAAGCTGTTTGACCATATGCAGTCGCTGTCGCTGGGCTACTATACGCGCCATGAGAGCGGTGAATTGATGAGCCGCATTACCAACGACGCCAGCACCCTCCAACAGGCGATTGGCTT
>QEUY01000393.1 GCA_003577365.1 Chloroflexota bacterium
AGGGGGTATCGCCCACGACGATCCAGCTAAAGACGCCCGGCTCGACGTCGGTGACATCGGGGATCGCCTGGATGCGCTGGTCGAGGTCTTCGTCCAGGCTGCTGAAGATCACATCGTAGGTGTTGGCCTGCGTGACCAGAAGGTGATTGCTCAACCCAAGGGTATTGCCGTAGTTCTTGCCGATGCCTTGGGCCATGGCCCCCAAGGCGACGACCGCGGCGACGCCAATGGCGATGCCGAGCACCGTCAACAGGCTGCGTGTGGCGCGGCGCCACAGGTTGTTAAAGATCATGGCGTGTGGTCCCCTTCCCCCAATCTTCACTATGCACCCAAGGCCGGGGCGCGCGCCACACCCAGACGACCAGTCTTGGCCTAGCCGGGTGACTAGGAGAGGGGGCAGTAGGAGAGACTCAACCGCAAAGGCCGCAAAGAACGCAAAGGCCAGAGGAGGGAGCAAAGAGAAATAGCGGGGAACGAATGGCACTACGCATCTCTTTCATCAGAGGAACGCACCACACTTTTCTGCGCTAGTTCCTATTCTCTCTTTCCTATCTTCTTCTCCCCTTTGCGTTCTCTGCGACCTTTGCGGTTAAATCTCTCCCGCCAGCGCCGGGAAGCGCGCGACGAGATGGCGTAGGAAAGAACGCGTGACGGGGCTGAAGTGGCGGCGCTTGCACCAGATGAGCTTGAGGCGGCCCACCAAGGGCAGGGCGCGCAACTGCCCATAGACCACCTCATCCTGCACCGCATAGGCCGGGAGGATGGTCAGTGCCGGCGCAGCCATCACGGCGCGCTTGATCGACTCCAGCGCGTCAAACTCGGCCCCGACGCGCGGGCGCACCCCCTGCGCCGCCAACTGCGCGTCGAGCCAAATGCGCGTCTGGCTTTCCGGCTGGCGCATGATCATATGCTGGTCATTCAGTTCAGACAGCTCCACCTGGTCGCGTTCCCAAAAGGGGTGCTTGCGCCCCACGACGACAAACTGTTCGAGTTCCTCTAGCACGCGCACCTCAACACGCGCGGCCAGATGAGGCGCGAGTTCACCTTCCACAAAGCCGATATCCAGCCGCGCCGCCAGCAGCCCGTCGACAATGCGCGGGGTGATCTCGGTCTGCATCTGCACCGTCAGGTTGGGGTAGAGCGCCGCAAAGCTCTGCACCCATTCGGCCAGCACATAGATGCTGACGCCCGGCGTCGCGCCCACCGCCACCCGGCCCGCGGCCAGATGGGTCACATCGGTGACCGCGGCCTCTGCCTCGGCCACCAGCGCCAGGATGCGCAGGGTGTAGTCGTGGAGCGTCTTGCCCGCGGCGGTCAGGCGCACCCCGCGGCTGCTGCGCGTAAAGAGCGCGCTCCCCAGGCTGCGCTCCAGGTCTTGAATATGCTGGCTCACGCCCGATTGGGTCATGAGCAGCCGTTCGGCAGCCGCGCTAAAGCTGCCTTCCTCCACCACCCGCACAAAGATCTCCAGCTTATAGAGGTCGAGCATAGACGAGCATCCTTGCATTGCTTGATGGCGCATACGGTAGCGCGCCAGGATGGCGCTGCATCCTTGCCCTATTATAAGCCCACACTTATAGCACCCCCAAGCAGGTGAGGAGAACGCCGCACCGGCGCAGCCGCTATACTGGGGCGCATTGCATCGGCAGCAGCAGTTGGTGCAGCAGAACGCAAAGAACCAGAGAGCGGATGTCGTCTATGGAAACTGTAGCCATCGTCCTTTTGGTCGTTGCGGCGCTGTGGGTCGCCGCCAGAGTCTTTCAAACAAGGAGCCAGCCTGTGATCAGCACCCAGCAGCGTCTCAGCCCCGCGCAATACCAGGCCGAGTTTGGCCGACCCAAAGCGCCCCATCTGCTGGTGGATGTGCGCACATCGGGCGAGTTTCGCGAGGGGCACATCCCCGGCGCAGTCAACATTGACCTGCAGCGCATCGCGCAGCGGCTCGACGAGATCCCGCGCGACAAGCCGGTGGTGCTCTACTGTCGCAGCGGCAGCCGCAGCGCCACGGCAGCCAATCTGCTCGCCCGCGCTGGGTATGAGCAGGTCTATGACCTGGGTGGCATCATCGCCTGGCGCGCCCAGGGTCTGCCGGTGCGTTAGGCATCCGGCGAGTGCATGGCGAATAGACAGGAGACTGAACCATGTTGCTCAAATATTTCTATGACGAAGAACTGGCCCAAGCCTCGTATTTGCTCGGCTGTGTGGCGACGGGCGAAGCGCTGGTGGTGGACCCGGGCCGCGACATCGCGCCCTATCTGGCGGCGGCAGCCCAGCACGATCTGCGCATCACGCATGTGACCGAAACCCATATCCACGCCGATTTTGTCAGCGGCAGCCGTGAGCTGGCAGCCCACAGCGGCGCCATGATCTATCTGAGCGACATGGGCGACGACGCCTGGAAATATGCCCATGCCGGTGACCCCAATGTGATCCTGGTGCGCGACGGCGACCGCTGGATGGTGGGCAACCTGCGCATTGAAGTGCTGCACACCCCCGGCCACACCCCGGAACACATCGCCCTGATGGTCACCGATACGGTGGCCCGCGACGCCGGCGGGGCCAATGCCCCGATGGGCATCTTTACCGGCGACTTTCTCTTTGTGGGCGACGTGGGTCGCCCCGACTTGCTGGAGGAAGCTGCCGGGCTGGCCGGAACCAAAGAGCCAGGTGCGCGCCGGCAGTTCGCCAGCGTGCGCCGCTTCAAGCAACTGCCCGACTATCTGCAGATCTGGCCCGGCCATGGCGCGGGCAGCGCCTGCGGCAAGGCGCTGGGCGCGATCCCCTCCACGACGCTGGGCTATGAGAAGCGTTTTAACCCGGCCTTCCAGTTCGAGCAGGAAGATGCCTTTGTCGCCTGGCTGCTGGAGGGCCAGCCCGAAGCGCCGCGCTATTTCGCCCAGATGAAGCGGGTCAACAAACAAGGCCCGGCGCTGCTGGCCACGCTGCCCACCCCGCCGCGCCTCGACCGGCCCGCGCTGGATCGGCTGCTGGGCGAGGGGGCCTTTGTGGTGGACCTGCGCGCCGCCGCCGACTATTCCGCGGCCTATCGGCCCGGTACGGTCAACATTCCGGCGACCGCGGCCAACTTTAGCACCTATATTGGCTGGTTTGTGGACTATACGCAGCCGCTCTATCTGATTGTACCGGATGAAGCCCTGCTGCCCGATCTGCTGCGCAGCCTGCGCGCCATCGGCGTAGACCAGATCGGCGGCTATTGGGGGCCGGAGGCGGTGCGAGGCGACGCGCCTGCGCTGCCCGTGGTCACGTCGCAGGAACTGGCGCGCCGTCTGCCCGGCTCCGGCACGGTGATCGTCGACGTGCGCGGCAAAAGCGAATATCGCGAGGAGCACATCGCCGGGGCGCGCAACATCCCCTTAGGTTTCCTGCCCCAACACCTGGCCCAGATCCCGCGCGACCATACGGTGGTCATGCAGTGCGCCAGCGGCTACCGCTCACAGATCGCGGCCACGCTGCTGCGCGCCCAGGGCTTTGACAACGTGGTGAACCTGGTCGAAGGCAAAGAGGCGTGGCGGGCGGCGCTGCCGACCGTCAGCGGGAATTAGCGTATGGAACAGTGGCTGATCGACTCGGTCTTGGGCTTTGGCATTGGCCTGGTCTTGGGCTTTTTGGGCGGCGGCGGGTCGATCCTAACCGTGCCGGCACTGGTCTATATCGTGGGCCAAAGCCCCCAAGCCGCGGTCACGGCCTCACTGATCATCGTAGGGGCCAATGCCACCATGGGGGCCATCTTCCACCGCCGCCAGAACACGCTCAACTGGCCGGTGGCGCTGGCCTTTGGCGGGGTGGGGATGGTCGCCGCCTACTTTTCGGCGGGGCTGTCGCACCTGCTCTCGCCCACCACCCTGCTGATCCTGTTTGCACTGTTGATGTTGGTGGTCAGCGCCTTGATGATCCTGAGCAAGACACCCCACGCCGCGGGGAGCAACCACAGTTGGGCGATCACGATCGGCAGCGGTGTTGCCGTGGGGGTGCTCACCGGCTTTCTGGGCGTCGGCGGCGGCTTTCTGATCGTACCCGCCTTGGTCATGCTGGTGGGCCTACCCATCCGCCAGGCCGTGGGCACGTCGTTGATCATCATCGCCATGAACAGCGTCGCCGGGCTGTTGGGCCATCTCAGCAGCACCGTGCTGGACATGGCGCTGATCGCCACCTTTGTGGTGACCGGGTTTGTGGGCGCGTTTGCGGGTAGCCGCCTGACGCGCGTCATCAAACCCGACCAGCTACGCACCAGCTTCGCCGTGTTTGTGCTGCTCTTGGGGGCCTTTCTGCTCGTCGACAACGTCGGCAAGCTGCTCTAATCTCTGACCGGCGGGCGTCCTGCGCGGCAGCGCCCGCCGCTGCCCTGCCCCCGGTGGCTGTAGCCGCCATTGCCATCCCCTTCTCTCTGGCCCTACTCCCTTTTGGCACAGCCGCCAAAGGCGGCACGCCCCACCGCCCTTCCGCTCTGGCCTTTGCCCCCTTGGCGTCCTTTGCGGTGAACTCCCCCTCCTGCTGTGTAATCGCAGCAACGTGCGCCCCCTCCAGGATCGGCTATAATATTCGTGTCAAGCATGAACATACAACACCGGCACACACCGCTTGACGCACACTGCTTGTCGAGGAGAGCGTGATGACAGAAAGCGCAATGCCCCCATCGAACCCAACGCCCTGGCACACCTTATCTGCCGAAGAGACACTGGCCCAGTTGCAGAGCAGCGCCCGCGGGCTGAGCGCAGATGAAGCGCAGCAGCGGCTGGCGCAAGTGGGGCGCAACGAGCTGGTCGACCAGGGCGGCGTCAGCCCGTGGAAGATCCTCTGGGGCCAGTTGACCTCGATCATGGTCGTGGTGTTGATCATCGCCGGCGCGATCGCCGCCTTTTTGGGCGATCTGGAAGACACCATCGTGATCCTGGCCTTGGTCGTGATCAACACCGCCATCGGCTTTTATCAGGAATACAACGCCGAAAAGGCCATGGCCGCGCTCAAGCAGATGGCCGTGCCGACCGTGCGCGTGCGCCGCGACGGCGTGGTGCGCGAGATGGCTGCGCCCGAACTGGCGCCCGGCGACATTGTGCTGCTGGAGGCAGGCAACCGCGTCCCCGCCGATGGGCGGCTGATCAACGGCGCGGGGCTGCAGGTCCAAGAAGCTGCGCTGACCGGCGAATCGGCCCCGGTCGCCAAGACCATTGCCCCACTGGCCAACGCCGATGTCGCCTTGGGCGACCGGCGCAATATGGTCTATATGGGCACGAACGTCACCACCGGGCGCGGCGAATATGCCGTCACCGCCACCGGCATGCAGACCGAACTGGGCAA
>QEUY01000394.1 GCA_003577365.1 Chloroflexota bacterium
GGACTTCCTGCGCAGCCGGCCCGCGGCCCCGTTCTTTCTCGACGTGGGGTTCGAAGAGACGCACCGCGATTTTCCCAGCGGTGGCGATGGCCGCTATGTGCAGCCCCCGCGCCCCCTCCCCGACGCACCGGAGATCCGCCAGGACACGGCGGACTTTATCCGCAGCGCCCACGACCTCGACCTGGGCATCGGCCAGGTATTGGCCGCGCTGGAGGAGAGCGGCCTGGCCGACAACACGCTGGTGATCTATACGACTGACCACGGCCCAGCCTTTCCCGGCATGAAATGCACGCTCACCGACCACGGCATCGGCGTGGCGCTGATCCTGCGCGGGCCGGGCGGCTTTTCCAGAGGGCAGGTCTGCGATGCGCTGGTCTCGCACCTGGACATCTACCCTACCCTCTGCGACCTGCTCGGCCTGGCGCGGCCTGCCTGGCTGGAGGGCCATTCGATCTTGCCGCTGGTGCGCGGCAACACCCACGCCATCCGCGACGCGATCTTCGCCGAAGTCACCTATCACGCCGCCTACGAGCCGCAGCGCGCCATCCGCACCGACCGCTACAAGTACATCCGGCGCGATGGCGAGCGCCGCCTGCCCGTGCTGCCCAACTGTGACGACAGCCCCAGCAAGGAGTATTGGCTGCGCCACGGCTGGGCCGACCGGCCCATCCCGCAAGAGCAGCTTTTTGACCTGGTCTTTGACCCCAACGAAAGCAGCAACCTGGCCGCCGAACCGACCTATGCCGAGGTCTTGGCCGATCTGCGCGCGCGGTTGGCAGGCTGGATGGAGGCCACCGACGACCCGCTGCGCCATGGCCCTGTCCCCGCGCCATCCGGCGTACAGGTCAACGACCCCGCAGGCCGGTCGCCGCGCGAACCGGCGATCCTTGTTCAGTGAGCCTTGAGCCATGAGCGAACGCACTCAGCTTGTGCAACCTGTCTCGATCCGCAAAAAAGCCGGCGATTGGCGCATCCTGGCGCGCTGCTTTGGCTATCTGCGTTCCTATCTGCGGCTGGTGATTGGCTCCTATCTCGCCATGCTTGCCATCAACGGCGTGACCTTGGCTACACCGCAGATCATTCGCTGGATCGTAGACCGCGGCATCCGCGCCGAAAACCTGCACCTGCTGACCTGGGCCACGTTCGGGCTGCTCGGCCTGACGCTGCTCAAAGGCGTCATCAGCTATCTACAAGGCCGCTGGAGCGAAGTCATGTCGCAGGGGGTCGCCTACGACCTGCGTAACGAACTCCACCACAAGCTGGCCGATCTCTCCTTTGCCTATCATGACCGCACCGAGACCGGCCAGTTGCTCTCGCGCGCCGTCCAAGATGTGGACCGCATCCGCTTTCTCACCGGGCGCGCCGTGCTGCGGCTGATCGACAGCGGCGTCCTGCTCATCGGCACGACCGTCATGCTGGTGTGGATGAACCCGATGCTGGCGCTTCTGAGCCTGGCGGCCATGCCGCTGCTCGCCTACCGCGCCTACGAGTTTGGCCGGCGCATGCGCCCGCTCTCGCTTGCCATCCAGCAGCAGGTCGGCGTGCTGACCACCTATCTGGAGCAGAACCTGCGCGGGGCGCGTGTGGTCAAGGCCTTTGCCCAGGAAGAGAGCCAGAGCGCGCACTTCGACAGCCAAAATGATGTCTGGTTTGACCTGTCGGCGGAGGCGGCCAAACTGCGCGCCGTCAACGTGCCCATGCTCGACCTGATCGCCAACGTGGGCAGCATCTTTATCATCTGGTACGGCGGTCTGCTCGTGATCCGCCATCAGCTCACCCTGGGCGAGTTGGTGGCCTTTACGACCTATCTCGGCCAGTTGGTCATGCCCGTGCGCCGCGTCGGCATGATCATCCCCGCCATCTCCATGGCGATTGCCGCGGGCGAGCGTATCTTCGAGATCCTCGACACGCCCTCCGATGTCCAAGACGCGCCCGATGCTATCCCCCTGCCGCCGATCCGCGGCCATGTCCGTTTCGAGCATGTCTCGTTTGCCTATCTGCAGCGCCATTCGGTGCTGACCGACGTCACCTTTGAGGCCAAACCGGGGCAGGTGGTGGCGCTGCTCGGCGCCACCGGCTCCGGCAAATCCTCGATCATCAACCTCATCCCGCGCTTCTATGACCCCAGCGCAGGCCGCGTCACCATCGACGGCTATGACCTGCGCACCGTCACGATCCGTTCGCTGCGCGACCAGATCGGCATGGTGCTGCAAGAGACCACCCTCTTCGCCGCCACGATCCGTGAGAACATCGCCTTTGGCCGGCCCGACGCCACGCAGCCCCAGGTCGAGGAGGCGGCCCGCGCCGCCCAAGCGCACGACTTCATCCTTGCCATGCCCGACGGCTATGACACGGAGGTCGGCGAGCGCGGCGTCACCCTCTCCGGCGGGCAAAAGCAACGCATCGCCATCGCCCGCGCCTTGCTCAAAGACCCGCGCATCTTGATCCTGGACGACGCTACCGCCAGCGTCGACAGCGAAACCGAACGGCTGATCCAGCTTGCGCTCGCCCGGCTGATGCAGGGCCGCACCTCGTTTGTCATTGCCCAGCGGCTCAGCACGGTGCGCATGGCCGGGCTGATCCTGGTCTTGGAGCGCGGGCGCATCGCCGCCCAAGGCACACATCAGGAACTGCTCAAGGTGTCGCCCCTCTATGCCGACATCTACGCGCGCCAGCTTCGCCCCCAGGGAGAGGAGCAGCGCAGCGCGCCGATGAACGATCTCCGCCGCCAGCACACCGCCGCCGACTGACCGCAGGCGCACCTCTGCCCAGCATGGATTGGCCCCAGGTTCTCACATCGGCGTAACCCGCCGCCGCTGTGAGGCGTATTGTCTTCAGCCCAGGAGAAACTCTGCCGGCTACCGGCATATCCTAGCAGCATTGACAGCATCCCGCCCGGCAGACTGGAAGATAGCTTCCACTGCGGGGATAGCCCATAGGGTACCATGCGCGCATCTACCGACGATTGCAGGCCTGCCGACGGTCACCGCCGCTCGACCTACAACCGTTAGACTTCCAATGCGCACGCGAATCGTTCCCCTTGCGATCCGGTAGAGCCGTATTTCAATTCACGCTCTTCAGCTAGTGCAAAGGAAGGGAGAAAGACCATGTTCCATTTGCCCACAGTTGTCCAGCGTCTGCGCCGCCGGGCGTTGATGGGGGCCTTGGCGCTGGCGCTCGTCGCCACGCTGCTGCCGACCGCTGCCTTTGCGTCCCCGGCCAGCGGCCTGGCCTCACCCGCCTATGCAGCCGGGCGCTACGACCGCAAGCCGGATTACGGCAAGCATCCCTCCCGCTGCGAGACAACCTATCGGGTGCGCAAGGGCGACAACCTGACCAAGATCGCCCGCCACTACCGCACCTCGGTACACGCTTTGGTGCGGGCCAACCACATCCGCAACCCCAACCGCATCTATGCGGGCCAGATGCTCTGTATCCGGTGATCTCCGCAGTGGAGCGCAGCCGGATTCATACCCGTGTCATGTTTATACGAAGTCTGTGCGAAGTCTGAACGAGCCGATAGGGGCCTACATGCGGTCTGCAGAAGACCCGCATGAGGTCCTCGCCCAGTTCGAGTGCAGCGGTGAGGGGGCGCGTCGCCTGGGCGACGCGCCCCTTTTTGATGGGGAGAGCCGCTCAGAACGTCGTACGCAGGTCCTGCGCCTGGCCAGTCGCGGCCGAGCGATAGGCCGCGTCGAAGATTTCGATCACATGGCGCGCATGTTCCGCCGTAGCCACGGTGGGCGTGCCGTCGCGCACCCAGTCGACAAGCTGCATCACATCTTCGTAGACATGCGCCTCTTCCATCCCGCGGTGTGCGCCCACCACATGCGGCAGCGCGGCAGCATAGCCATACTGCTCGACCCACTCTCGGCCCGGATACTCGATCGGCTGGCCGTTGAGCGTCGCGCCGTTGATCACCCCTTGCGTGCCAAAGATCGTGGGGCGGCCCAAGTTGGGCAGCCCGCCCGCCGCCACCCCATAGACAAAGGCGAAGAGCGCATCGCCAAAGTCCAGCACCATCAGCGTCTGGTCGTCCATATCGGTGGGCAGCATCGCGCCGTGAAACTCGCGCTCATGCACGCGCACCCCCGAAAAGCCGGTCACCCGTTTGGCCGGGCCGATCACCGCGGTCAGCGCGTGCAGCCCATAGACGGTCATGTCATAGAGCGGCCCGCCGCCGGGCCGCCGGAAGTACCAAGCCGGGTTGATGTTGGTCAGCGGGTCGCTGCCGGCGCGCACGCTGTCCTCCTGCTCATGATAGCGGCCAAAGGCCGAGCCGGTCACGGCCCAGGTCAAGCGCCCCAGCGCGCCCTCCGCCACCAACTGCTTGATGCGCTGCAAGCGCGGGTGGATCAACTCCCCCGGCGACGACACCAGCTTCACCCCCTTGGCCTGGGCGCGGGCGATCAGGTCGTCGGCCTCGTCCACCGTGGTCGTCATGCTCTTGTTGAAATGCACATGCAGCCCCTGCTCGACCGCCATCACGCCTTGCTCATAGTGCACGCCGATGGGCGAGGCGATGCTCACCGCGTCTAGGTTGCCTGCGGCCAGCATCTCCTCCATCGTGGCATAGGCGGCGGGCACGCCGAACTTGGCCGCCGCCGCCTGCGCCCGCTCCAGCACCGGGTCGCACACCGCCGTGATGCGCACGCGGTCTTGCACATCGTCCATCGTCAGATGGGGCAGCAGCCCGCGCAGCGTAATGCTCCCCGTCCCGACGATCCCCAA
>QEUY01000395.1 GCA_003577365.1 Chloroflexota bacterium
CCACGGCGACGGCCTGGGGGATATCCAACGGCAGTTCATAGTTATACCAGGCCGCCTTTTTGTTGGCGATCTCGACTGTCCATTCGATCGCCGCGTCCGCCGCGGTCAACTCGCGCACCACCTGGCCGGCGGCGTTGACGCCGTAGACGCGAAAGCGCGCCGCCTGGCGTTTGAGCGCGCCGGTTGCGTCGCGATAGAAATTGGGCGGCTGGGGCAGCGGCTGCGGCAGTTCCGGCCCCACAAAATAGTCGGTGAGGCTGTTGCCCACGCGCGCCACGCCGATGCCGGGGTGGATGCGCGCGGCGACAATCGTCTCGTCCATCGCTCCTCGTTTCTGCGCGTGTTCCCCTGTTTCTTTTTCGGGGGCAATATCGGGCGGGATACCGTCCTACCAGCGCCGCACCAGGTCGCGCGCGTCGATGCCCAGCCGCGCCAGCATTGCCGGATCGACCGGCGCATCGCCGCGCGGCGGCACATAGAGCGTGGCGTTCGGCGGCGCCGGCGCGGCAGGCAGATCTGCCAGCGGCAGCCTGCGAATCGAGGGCGACTGGGCTGCGTCGCGCGCCGCTTCGTAGATCACCACCGTATGGCCCGCCGCATAGTGCTCACACAACACCTCGACCAGCACCGCCAGCCCGCGGCGCACATCATAGCGTGGGCGCTTGTGCAGTTCCCCCACCAGCCCCACTTGCCACAGCATCAGAGCGGCGTAGGGGTCAAAGCGCCGCCGCCGGATCAGAAAATCGGTGGCCTCGAAGCTCTGGCAGCCGCTGCGCCCCGGGTCCACCCCCAGATCGGCAAAGAGACAATCTTCCGCCGAGATGCCCGGACACATCACCGCCGGATAGCCTTCGGCGCGCGCCTGCCGGATCGCAGCATGGGCCGGCAGCACAAAGACCCCTGGATGGCCGTAGAAGACGGCGCAGACCTGTTGCCCGCCGCGCACCGCGGCCAGGATCGTAGCCGTCATCTCGCCATAGGTGTCCAGGCAGCGTTTGCCGTCGGCATAGTGCGGGGCCAACGAGCGCGCCCGCGGGTTGAGCGAGCGCAGCCAGAATGCCGTCGCCTCGTCGGTCACCACGTAGAACACCACATCCGCCTGGCGGATGTGGGCTTCGGCCTCGGCGGTGATATGCGCGCCGAGCATGATGCCGGTTCCCACCACCGTCAGGCTGCCGCGCGACCAATCAGAAGCCATCGGCTAGGCGTCCGGCTTGTCGTGTGGCGTATCGTCGGCAGAATCGCCATAGACCTCGCTCGATACATCCATGGGCGTCGCGCCGCTGGCCTCGCCCGCTGGATCGTTGGGCACATCGTCGGACGAATCGCCATAGACCTTTTCCGACCAGTCGGCGGGCATCTCCACGGGCATCTCTACGGGCGGGTCCTCCGGCTTACCCTGGGGCGTGCTCATCGAGCCGGGTCCCTCTGCCGACGCGGCGTGGATGCGCCCCTCCAGCGCAACATCGGAGACAGGCTCGATCGGGGACGGCTCGTCGATGCTGGCGGCAAAGATGCGCCCGCGCGGGGTTCCCTCCCGCATGCGGCGCAAGACCTCGGCTGTGGCCTGCTCAAAGCGCCGGCGCAGCGCCGGGTCCGCGCCCAACTGCACCAAAAATGCGCTGATCCGCTCGTTCATGGCTCCTCCACCCGCCTTTCTGTCTTGTGACCTGCTTGCGCTGCTCGACCTCTCCAAACCCAAGTGCCGGCTTGCACAGTGACACCGCACCTACACTTTTTGATTTCTATGCTTTGCGCCCTTTGCGTACTTTGCGGCTCATCCGTTTCTGACGATCACGAGGCGCAGACCGGGCTGGCCGTCAAGAGCCGGCCCACCACCTCGTCCAGCGCGGGCGCAGTTGGCGAGACCGGGGCAGCGGCCTCCATCGCACGGCGGCGAACAGCATAGACCGCGGCAGGGTGTGCGGCCACCAGAGCCAAGAGCGGCGCGGCCTCCGTCTGCCGGTCCGCGGCCTGCCACAGCAGCGCCAGCTCCAACAGAATTTCCAGCACCAACTGGGTGGTCTGCGCCGTCTGCGCGCCCTGGATGGCGCGCACAAAGTGGCGCTGCGCCTCGTCGATCTGCCCCTCGGCGCGCAGCAGACAGCCCAGGTTGCGCAGCACGCGCGAGCGCAGTAGATGGTTTTGGTCGACCTGGGCCATCTCCCAGCTCTGCTGCAACAGCGCCCGGCATGCGCCCATGTCCTCCCTGCTCAACGCCAGCCCGCCCAGGTCGTTGAGCGCCAATGCCTCCCCCGTGCGGTCGCCGATGGCCTGGCACAGGTCGCGCGCCCGGCGCAGGGCCGCCTCCGCCTGGGGCAGATCGCCCGCCTGCCAGGCGACCAGCCCCACCCAACGCTGCGCATGGGCCATCCCCCATTGGTAACCAAGCGCCTCATAGCGCGCCAGCGCGGCGCGCAGATTCTCCTGAGCAGCGTCCCAGTGGCCCAGCGCCAGCTCCACCACCCCTAGCCCCATGCCGATGTGCGCCTCGTGATGGGCCAGCCCGTGCTGCCGGGCCAGCGGCAGCGCGCCCGCCAAGAAGGTCTGCGCCCGCGCATAGTCGCCCTGGGCATAGTAGGTCAGCCCCAACTCCTGCCGGCAGTAGACCTCGACCGTCGCCAGTTCGGCGTAGCGGCTGCAGTAGGTCAGGCCGCGCAGCAGATAGTGTTCCGCCTGGCCCAGGCGGCTGGCCGAATAATGGGCATTACCCAACTGCACCAGCAGATGGCCCAGCGTGATCTCCACCGCCTGGGCGCTGCCGCCCTCTTCCTGCGCCGTCACCTCCTCCAGCAGCATCTCCTCCGCATAGCGCAGCATCTCGGTCGCTTCGTCGGTCCAGCAGCGGATATAATAGAACTGATAGAGGCTGCGCAGCGCCTGGCCGATCCACTGCGTTTTGGCGTGCGCCACGCTCCACAGCCAGGCGGCGCGCACGTTTTCAATATCGCCCTGCACCAGCTCCAGGGCGCGGCGCTGGCCTGCGCCAAAGAGATCGGCCTCCAGCCCGGCCAGCCAACCGGCGAAGTAGCCCGCATGGGCATCGCTCAAGCGCGGGCGCAGCTCGTCGCCCAGCTTTTCGGCGGCAAACTGGCGCACCAGGTCATGCAGCCGGTAGCGGCCTGCCGTCACCACCTGCACCAGCGATTTGTTGACCAAGCTCGCCAGCGCCGGCAGCGCGGCTTGGGCCACCCGATGCGCCGCCGCACGGTCAAATCCGGCAGGAAAGATCGTCAAACGGGCCAGCGCCTCCTGGTCGTCCTCCCCCAACTGCGCCCAGGAATGGTCAAAGACGGCCCGCAAACTGCGATGGCGGGAAGGCAGATCGCGGTGGGTTGCCGATAAAAAATCCAGATTCCTTGCCAACTCGTCGGCCAGATCGGTGCAGGGCAGCATGTGCACCCAGGCCGCGGCCAGCTCCAGCGCCAGCGGCATCCCTTCCAACAGCCGGCAGATGCGCGCCACAGCCGCCAGTTCGGGGCTGCCGGGCGGCGGCGTAAAGTCCGGCGCCACCTGGGCGGCACGGTCGAGGAAGAGGCCGGCGGCGCTGTAGGCACGCAGCGCCTCGACCGTCAGCCCCGCTGCATCCAAATCGGCAGGGGGCAGCGCCAGCCCGCGCACCTCATAGACCCACTCCTCGGCCAGGTTCAACCGCTCGCGCGAGGTCACCAGAAAACGTACCCCCGGCGCGGTCTGCAGGATCCGGCCAAAGAGCCGCACCCCGGCTTCGACAAGGTGCTCGAAATTGTCCAGCACCAGCAGCAGAGCGCGGCGGCGCAGATAGGCCAGCAGTTGCGCTTCCGGCTCTTCGCTGCCGGAGAAGGTCAAGTCCAACGCATCGGCCAGCGCCGTGCTGAGATAATTGGCCGAAGTCACACCCGCCAGCGACACGAAAAAGACGCCATCCCAGAAGGGGCCGATCTGGTCGTCCACCGCGCGCCAAGCAGCTTCCAGCGCCAGCCGGGTCTTACCGATGCCGCCCGGTCCTACCAGCGTCAACAGCCGCCGCCGCGGGTCGCTCACCGCCTGCAGCACTTGCGCCAACTCGCGCTCGCGTCCCACAAATGAGGTCGCCTGCACCGGCAGGTGATGGGGACGGCCTGCGCCCGCGGCCTCAATCCGCCGGTAGAGCGCCTCGGTCTCCGGCGCGGGCGGCGCGCCCACCTCCTCGGCCAAGACGGCACGGCAGCGCGCATAGACGGCCAGCGCCGCGGCGCGATCCCCCTGCCGCGCCAGGATCTCCATCTGGCCGCGATAGGCCTCTTCGCGCCATGGTTCCAGCACAAGCTGCCGCTCCAGCGCCTGGAGCGCGGCCGCGTGATCCCCCTGGGCGGCATAGCCCGCGGCCAGAAAGTCGAGCGTGGACAGCGCCTGCCGCCGCAGCGCAGCGCGCACACCCTCGGCCCACAGATCAAACTCTGGGCTGGCGCAGTCGAAATGGGCCAGAAAATCGCCGTTATACAGGTCAGCGGCAGCCTGGTGATGGGCCAGACAGAGCGGGCAGTCCACGCTGGGGGTCGCGCCATGCACCGTGCAGGCACGACATGCGGCCTCAAACTCGGCGGCGTCGAGCCGCACATCGGCGTCGGGATGGATCTGCACCTGGCCGCGCCCCACCATCACAAACGGCGGCTCCACCGCCTTGTTGTGAATGGCGTTCTGCAGGCGCGCCAAGGACTGGCGCAGGTTGGCCTGGGCCGACTCCTGGCT
>QEUY01000396.1 GCA_003577365.1 Chloroflexota bacterium
TTCATCAGCGCCTGCTGCAAGCGTGACGGGTCGGCGCGCACGGTCAGCGACTGCGCCTCGCAGACCAGCTCGAGCCGGATATGTTCGGGCAGTGTACGCTGCCACAGCTTCATCATCTCCTTGACAAAGGGCACCATGTCGAGCGTGATCCGCTCCATGCTTGAGCGCCGGCTGAAGTCCAAAATCTGCTCGACCAAATTGGCGGCGTGGACCGCCTGCTGATAGATCGTCGCCAGGTGGCGCTGCTGAACCTCGCTCTGCGCCGTCAACTGGAGCATTTGGGTGTAGAGCATGATCACCGCCAAGATGTTGTTGAAGTCATGCGCGATGCCTGCGGCCATCTGCCCCACGACCACCAACCGCTCCTGCTGCTGGATCTGCTCCTCGCTGCGCCGCCGCTCGGTGATGTCTTGCACCATGCCGAACAGCCGCACGGCTCGGCCCGTTTCGTCATAAATGGCATAGCCGCGCTCATGGACGATGCGCACGCTGCCGTCGGGACGCAACACCCGGTGTTCATAGTTTAACGGGATGCGCTGTTCTAGAACCTCTTGGTCCTTTTGGCGCACAAAGGCCAGGTCGTCGGGGTGTACAACCGTATAGAAGAAGTCCCCGCGCCCGTCGAAAGTGTCGGGCGAGACGCCAAAGATGCGAAAGGTCTCGTCGGACCAGGTGAGCCGGTCGTGGACCAGGTCCACGCTCCAACTGCCCACTTGGGCCACGCGCTGCGCTTCGGCCAGGTCGGCGTTGGCGCGGCGCAGTTCGGCGGTGCGTTCATACAGGTCGGCGTTGGCGCGGCGCAGCGCCTCAGCTTGTCTGCTCATGGCCTGATAGGCGCGGCGCATCTCGCGGATGCTCCAGGTGCGCTCAAGATAGAGCAACACCGCGGTGGCCGCCACAAAGAGCCAGCCTTTGTAGGTCTGCATCCGGATAAACTGGGCAGTATCTGCGGCAAACATCCATAAGACCTGGTCGGAGAGCCAGATCCAAAGGCAGGCGACCAGTGTATAGAGCGCGGCCAAGCGGAGGGCGCTTAATCGGGGGAGATTTGGGCTGTCTACCACTTGCTCCGCCGGAGTGGAGTCCATGCCAAAACCTCGCTAGCGGGGGAACTGCCGGGCGTTCTGCACTGCCGTGTTCAGGCTGGCAGCGTCCAGAACTGTATTGGGCTTGTCTGTCTTCTATCCGAGCCTTATCTTACCATAGGCCGGGCGCGAAGATCACCTCTGAGCAGGGCAGCGAATGCCGCGTGGGTTCCGCCGGGCGCAGCGCCGGGCAGGGAGACAGAAGAGCGGCGCCCTTGGGGACGCCGCTCTTCTGCATAGGAAAGGAGATTGGGGAAATTCGGGCTATCCTTTGAGCGCGCCTGCCAGTAGACCGCGCATAAACAGTTTGCCCAACGCCAGGTAGACGATAATCGTCGGCAGCGCCGCGATGAGCGCGGCGGACATCTGCACGTTCCAGTCGACCGAGTAGCTACCCGCGACGTTTTTTACCGCCACGTTGACCGGTGCGAGAATCGGGTTGCTGAGCACGACGAGACCGATCAGATAGTCGTTCCAGATCGAGGTGAACTGCCAGAGCAGCACCACGGCAAACGCGGGCATGGAGATGGGCAACAGGATCCAGCGGTAGAGGCCAAAGAAGCCGCAGCCGTCGATCTTGCCGGCGTCCAGGAGTTCATTGGGGATGCCGGTGTAGTAGCCGCGGAAGAGCAGGGCGGTGATCGGGATGCCGAAGATGCAGTGGGTCAGGATCAGCCCGACGAGGCTTCCGTAGAGATGCAGGGCTTGCAGCGTCAACACCAAGGGAATGAGGATGCCCTGATAGGGCAAGAACATGCCCACCAAAAAGAGGATAAAGAGTGTGTCCGCGCCCTTAAAGCGCCATTTAGCGAAGATATAGCCGTTGATCGAGCCAATCATCGAAGAGATGAGCGCGGCCGGAATGGTGATCATCATGCTGTTCTTGAAGTTGGGCGATACCAGCTTCCAAGCCTGGGTGAAACTGCCGAAATACAACCCGTTCGGCAGTTCCCACATCCGCGTCTCATTGACGTCCTGGAAAGGTTTCAACCCGGTGATGATCAACACATAGATGGGCATGGCATAGAAGGCGGCGAAGGCGAGCAGCACCAGGTAGATGGCGCTGCGCGTCCAGATTCGTTGGAGGTTCATCGCTCAGACTCCCGCTGCATGCTCATCAGATACGGGACCACCAGGAAGATCGCGAGGAGCAGCATAACGGAGCCGATGGTTGCGCCCAACGAGAAGCGGTAGGCGTTGAACGTGGTTTGGTACATGTTGAGCGCCAGCGTGTCGAGCGAATTGCCCGGCCCAGGACCGCCCATGGACGCCACCACATCAAAGACGCGGATCGCGTTCATGCCGGTCAAGACGACGGCGGTAAAGGTCACCGGCATCAGCAAGGGGATGATGATGTACCGGTAGCTGGCCCACGTCCCGGCCCCGTCGATGGCGGCCGCCTCCCGCAACTCATACAGATAGAGCGCCATGACATAGCCGGAAAACTGCCAGGCTGCGGCGATCGTGATGGCCCAGATGCCGTACTCGATACTCGAATGCCAGCTTGGCCGGAACCAGCCCATGCCGATCTTGGCGAAGAGCAGATTGACGCCGGTGGACGGCTGCATGAGCCACTGCCAAGTCACGCCCGTGACGATCCCGCTGACGGCAAAGGGAAAGATGAACAGGGTACGGAAGAATGCCTCGCCCTTAATCTTCTGATCCAGCAGTGACGCCAGCACGAACCCGACGATGATACACTGGCTCATGAAGCCGATGGCGTAGAACACCAGGTTCCGCATGTCCATATAGAAGCGGCGCTCGCCGAACAGTCGCGTCCAGTTCTTCAGCCCCACAAAGGTGAAGTCGACGACCGAACTCTTCCAGTCCGTCACCGAGATGTAGAATGTCCAGGCGATGAACCCATAGACGAAGACCGCGACCGCGATGATCGAAGGCAGGATCACCAAGACGGCGAGCAACATGTCGCTGCGTAGCCAGCGCCATCGTCTACGGGCAGGATAGGTGATCTCGGCTTGCAATCATGTCGTTCAGCACCTGGTCGTAGTCCACCAAGAAGCTCTGCTTGGCGGCCGCGCCGTGCTGGAGGCTGCCGACTAGGGTATCGACCTTCCAGTCTTCCATGGCCGATAACTGGTACTCATCGTACAGACTCGTGTCGGCATCGGTGCGCGCCGGGATCGAGCCCTTGATCGGGTTGAAGGCATCCTGGCCCTCCTTGGAGCCGCAAACCTTCAGCCAGGCGAGCGCATTGTCGCTGTACTTCACGCCCTTGGGCAGGCCGAAGGAGTCGGACAACAGCAGGTAGATGCCGTCGGTGCCGGGGCTGGGCGCCCATCTGTAATCCTTGAACTCCTTGGACTTGAAGTAGCCATGCAGCCAGTCGCCGCTGATCATCATGAACGGGCCATCGTCGTTCATCATGACATCGTTGACAGCCGTACCGCTTTGGCTCAAGTAGTCGGGCTGGGCGTAGTCATAGAGCCGGTTCATGATGTCCAGCGCCTGGGTCATGCGCTCGTCGGACCAATCCAGGGTGCCGTCAAACAGCTTGGGCCAGTCCGCTGCGCCATAGACCGCCAAGATGACGGATTCCATCGTGTGGCCGTTGCCACCGCCGCCAGCGCCGGCGAGAGCAATCGCCGGGATGCCCTGGGCCTTCCACGCTTCCGCCATCTCAAAGAACTCATCCCAAGTGGCGGGCGGTTCGCTGGCGCCGATGGCCTCGAGCTTGGAGGGGCGGTACCACATGATGTTGGAACGGTGAATGTTGACGGGTACGGACCAGGGATGGCCGTCGTAAAGGATGACGTTCATCAGGTCGGCGGGGAAGACGTCGGCGTAGCCTTCCTGTTCGTAAAGCTCATCCAGGGGCTCCATGCGACCGGCGATCACATGGCTGTCGATCAACTCACGGCCCAGGTGGACCTGGAAGCTCTCGGGCGGATCGCCACCCATCATACGGGTCTCGAGCAGCGCCTTCATCTCGCCGCCCTGACCGGCGCCCTGCGCGGCTACGGCGGCGTTGATGATCTCGACGCCCGGATTGTCTCGCTTGTAGATCTCAAACATGTTGTTGAGACCTTCAACCTCACCACCGGCAGTCCACCATGAAAAGATCTCCAATTTGCCGGCATCGCCTGCCGCCGCGGGCGCTTCAGCCGCAGGCGCAGCGCCTGGAGCCGCGACGGGCGCGGCGCAGGCCGCGAGGAAGGCCGCGCTGGCGCTGAACCCGGCAAACTTCAGAAATTGACGTCGGTTGAACGTTGCATTGGACATAGGTCCACGTCTCCTTTGACAACAACGAAAGTGGGTGCCGATATTAAATTGTGGAGTGCACAAACTGGGAGCATGCACAGCGGCTGGGGCCGCTGCCAGAAAGCAGGTGGGCCGGTACGGAGCGAATTGGCCTTGCCGTCTAGCACAACTATTTACCACAGTTTGAGCGACGGCGCAAGTCGCAAAACGCTTGTCCCCGTTCGCTTAGCTGCGCCGCCAATTCCGGCCCTGTCTCCCCTGCTAGGCGTTGGCCGCCGCCAACTGGCCGGCGGTTTCGCATGGCAGCACGCCGCGCGTCGCCAGCTTCATCAACGGCATGTCCAGCACAAAGCCCTCGACCATGCGCGCCGTCACCTCGTCCGCCAGCGCGCCCGCCGTGGGGAAACAGGTGGCGGGAGGCTGTCGCCCATCCCCAGCTCGTCGCTCTTGGGCGCTTTGCGCACGCCGTGCGGCCCGTCGGCCAGCCAGATCGACGGGATGCCCAGCCGCTCGATGGGCTGTGTTGTCCAGAGGTCGCGCCCGATGGTGAGCGCGGCCTTTTCCACCAGGGTCATCTGCGCCAGCAACGGCGCATCTCTCTTCTTTGCGTCCTTCGCGTCCTCTGCGGTGAACTCTTCTGGTAAGGCTGTGTTGTCGCACCGTGGTTTGTTTGCGCGCAGCCTTCTGGGGTATCGTATGGGCCAGGGCGCAGGACGCTGCGCCATCGCCGATTTGGCCCCACCGGACCCTAGAACGCTGCCGGAACCCTATGCTCCCAGCCTCTGCCTATCGTTTTATCTCGCTCCCCGCGCTGCCTGCCGAGGCAGACGGCCCCGCCTATTGGTTTATCTTCCAGGGCGACAAACTGTTGGTGCATCCCGCCGGCGACGCCGCCGACCTGCTCTTGGCGCGCGACCTGCGCGAACTGGGCCTGGCGGCGGCGCTGCGCCGCCTGCCGCTCGGCTATCTGCAAGACGCCGAGGAGCGCCGCATCGCCTGTTACGCCGCCGAGCTGGACCCGGAAACGCCGCTGCCCAATGGGCTGCTCGCCGACGGGCTGCGCGGTCTCTATCCCCATCTCGGCGATTTCTGGTTTCAACTGGCGGGCCGCGCCATCCAGATCGTGGATTGGGACCGCACGCATCAGTTTTGCGGGCGCTGCGGCGCGCCGCTGGAGGCTATGCCCAGCGAACGCGCCAAAAAGTGCCCGGCCTGCGGGCTGGTCGCCTACCCGCGCCTCTCCCCGGCGATCATCATCGCCGTGACGCGCGCCACGCCGGAGGGCAAGCGGCTGTTGATGGCGCGCAACCACCGCTTTCCGCCGGGGCGTTACAGCATCATCGCCGGGTTTGTCGAACCGGGGGAAACGTTGGAGGAGTGCGCCGCGCGCGAGGTGATGGAGGAGGTCGGCATTCAGATCGCCAACGTGCGCTATGTCGCCAGCCAGCCCTGGCCCTTTCCCAACTCGCTCATGCTGGGCTTCACCGCCGACTATGCGGGTGGGGAGATCGTCTTGGAGGAGAGCGAGATCGCCGACGCCGGCTGGTTTGCCGCCGACGCCATGCCGCAACTGCCGCCCAAGATGAGCATCTCGCGCCGTCTGATCGACCAGTTTATCGCCGGCAACACGCCGGCGGGCCAAGCACAGCCCGCGCCGCGCGATGGGTAGGCCGCAGCAGGCCGCGCTACCCCATCGCCCACAGCGCCGGGGTTTCGACAAACTGGCGCACGGTGTCGAGGAACCGCGCCGCCGGCGCGCCGTCTACCACGCGATGGTCAAAGGCCAGGCTGAGCGCCAGCAGATGGCGCGGCACGACCTGGCCTTGATGCACCGCTGGTTTCTGGGCAATGCGTCCCACGCCCAAGATGGCGCACTGCGGCAAGTTGATCAGCGGCGTGAAGAAATCCACGCTGTACATGCCCAGGTTGGTGAGCGTAAACGTGCCGCCGGCCAGGTCATCCGGGCCGAGCCGGTTGGCCTGCGCCCGCTCGATCAGGCCGCGCGTCTCGCCTGCGATCTGGCGCACGCTCTTGGCCTGTGCATCGCGCACCACCGGCACGACCAGCCCTGGCTCGGTGTCCACCGCCAGCCCCAGATGCACCGCGCCATGCAGGATGATCTCGTCACCCTGCCAAGTGGCGTTGAGCCGCGGATGCTCTTGCAGCGCCAGCGCCGTGAGCTTGATCAGCAGGTCGGTATAGCTCGGTACGTCCCAGCCGCGTAGGGCAAACGCCGCCTTGATCTGCTCGCGCAGCGCCACCAGCTCGGTGGCGTCGGCCTCGCTCGTCAGCGTGACCGCCGCCGTGGTCTGCACGCTCTCCACCATGCGCTGGGCGATCAGACGGCGCAGGCGTGTCACCGGCAGGCGTTGATCCCCCGCCTCCAGCGCAGTCGCCGCTCGCGCCGCGATCGCCGCTTCCACCTGGTCGCGCTGGATGCGCGCGCCGGGGTGCTGCGCGGCCACGTCCGCCAGGTCGATGCCCGCCGCGGCCGCCACGCGCTGCGCCACCGGCGAGACGCGCAGCCTGTCACCCTGCCGCGCTGTGTCTTGGGATGCGGCGTGAGCGGCGCGCACATCGCGCTCGACGATGCGCCCGGTGCGCCCGCTGCCCGCCAACTGTGTCCAATCGACGCCCAACTCGCCCGCCACGCGCCGCGCCCGCGGGCTGATGGCGCTGCGCACCCGTTTCGCGAGGGCCGGCTGCGCGTGCCCCTGTACGGGCGCAGGTTGGGCCGCAGGCAGCGGGGCGGCCTCTGCCGCGGCGACGGCGGGAACGGCCTCACCCGGCTGGAGAATGTAGGCCAGCCGCGCCCCGACCGGCAGCACCTGCCCAGGCTGCGGCCCGTCGGGTGGAATGTGCAGGATACCGGCGTCAAAGGCTTCGACCTCCTGCGTCGCCTTGTCGCCCTCGACCGTAAAGAGCAGATCGCCCGGCACAACCGCCGCGCCGTCCTCCTTCAGCCATTCGCCAAAGGTTCCTTCTTCCATCGTCCAGCCCAGACGGGGCATACGGATCTCCACCGGCATGATGCGCTCCTCACTCGGCCAGCAGGTCGCGGATCGCCTGCTCGATGGTCTGGACACTGGGCACGATCGCGCCTTCTAGCGGCGGGCTGTAGGGCGTGGGCGTATGGACCCCGTTGAGCCGCTGTACCGGCGCGTCGAGGTCGTCAAAGCCTTGCGCCATCACCTGCGCCGCGATCTCGGCGCCGATGCCGCAGGGCGCAAAGGTCTCGTCCACCACCAGCAGCCGCCC
>QEUY01000397.1 GCA_003577365.1 Chloroflexota bacterium
TCTCACGATCCAAGCTGTCGATGGCGGCGCGCACTTCTTCGATGCTGGAACACTCGGCGGGACTCTTGAGCATGGACATGATAGACGGCTTGATCCTGGATGCTTGGCTTCAAATCGGGCCGGAAACAATCGGACCGGAAATAAATTGGGCACATTGTACCCCAATCGCGCCATGGGCATGAAATGTGGACATAAAGACATGCAAGCGACCGTCCAGCGCCGCCCAACGCCGCCCAACGCCCCGAAAACCGCGGCAAAACCCCACGGCAATAGATTAGCTGTACAAACAGAGAGCAGCCTCAAGCTCCCTACTCGCCGCCGACGGCGAGTTCGTGTTTATACGTTGTCTGCGGTTCCACACAGAATCCCGGAGAGGACCTATGTATTCGTTTGATCTGACTTCCGAACAAAGGATGTTGGTAGACACGGTGCACCGCTATGCGGCGCAGAAGCTGCGGCCCGGCTTTCGCGCTGCCGAAGCGGCGGGCAGCGTGCCGCCCGATGTCGTCCAGACCGGCTGGGAGCTGGGGCTGCTGCCCGGCAGCATCGACGCCGAGTACGGCGGCTTTGGCGACTATTCGGCCCTGACCAGCGCGCTCTATCTCGAAGAGCTGGGCTGGGGCGACGTGGGCATGGCGCTGCACCTGCTCACGCCCAACCTTTTTGCCCTGCCGATCGCGCTCTTTGGCACCAAGGAGCAGAAGGAACAGCACCTGCCCCGCTTCTGCGAGGAGGAGTTCCCCAGGGCCAGCGCGGCGCTGGTCGAGCCGGTCTACCAGTTTGACCCGGCGGCGCTGGCGACCACCGTCACCAAAGAAGAAGACGGCTATGTGATCGACGGCGTCAAGACGCTGGCGCCGCTGGCGCAGGAGGCGGAGTGGTTCCTGGTCTATGCCCGCGAGGGCGATTTGACCCAGGCCTTTATCGTCGCCGCGGACACGCCCGGTATCCGCATCGGCGACCCGGTCACGATGATGGGCGCGCAGGCGTTGGCGACCTATACCGTCACCTTTGAGCAGGTGCGCGTGCCACGCAGCGCGCGGCTGGGCGGTCTGAAGGGGCTGCGCATCGACCGGCTGCTGACGGTGAGCCGCATCAGCCTGGCGGCCATGGCCGTAGGCCAGGCGCGCGCCGCCTATGAATATGCCCTGAATTACGCCAAGGAGCGCGAGGCCTTTGGCGAGCCGATCGCCCACCGCCAGAGCATCGCCTTTATGCTGGCGAACATGCGGATTGAGCTGGAAGCCACCCGGCTGCTCTGTTGGGAGGCGGCCTATAAGTTCGACAACCGTGAAGACGCCACCCACTCCGCCGTGCTGGCCAAGCACTATGCCGACAGGATGGTGCTAGAGGTGACCGACAGCGCAGTACAGATCTTGGGCGGGCATGGCTATGTGCGCGACCATCCGGTCGAGATGTGGCTGCGCAACGGGCGCGGCTTTGCTGCATGGGATGGCCTGGTGATGGCCTAGGCCGCACGCTTTGGAACACGGAAACAGGGAGAGACAGAATGCCGATTGAATTCAAACTGCCCGCCGAGATTGAAAAGCAGCTTGCGCCGGTGCGCATGGTCGCCGAGCAGGTGATGCGCCCAGAGAGCCGCTACCTGGACGAACACGAACACAGCCGCCCGGTCAAGTATGTCAGCATGATCTGGCCGCAGATGCGACAGATGGAAAAGGCCAACCTGGAAGCCGCGCTGGCGCGTGCGCAGAAGAGCGCCGCAGCCGCCGCCCAGGAGAGCAACGGCCACACGCCTGAGATACAGGGGCCTGAAGCCAACGGGCACGAAGCCAACGGAAAGCGCCAAAGCTTCGCCAACCTGAGCCTGATCCACATGATCGAGGCGCTCAGTTGGGGGGACGCCGGGGTCTATCTCTGCACCCCGGCCAGCGCGCTGGCGGGCGCGGCGATCAACGCCGTCGCCACGCCGGAGCAGTTGGAGCGTTTCCTGCGCCGCTTCACCGAGGGCGAACCGAAGTGGGGCGCGATGGCGATGACCGAGCCGCAGGCCGGCTCCGACACCAGCAACATCCAGACCACGGCCACCTTTGACGCCGAGACCAACGAATGGGTGCTCAACGGGCAGAAGATCTTCTGCACCAGCGGCAAGCTGGCGTTGGAGGAATCCGACGGGCTGGTAGTGGTGTGGGCCACGGTCGACAAGAACGCCGGGCGCGCCGGCATGAAGCCCTTTGTGGTGGAGGCCGGCACGCCGGGCGCGTCGATTGTCAAGACGGAGGAGAAGCTGGGCATCCGCGCCAGCGACACGGCGGCGATCGTCTTTGACAACTGCCGCATCCCCGCCGCCAACCTGCTGGGCGACGCCGAGGTCAAGCGCGGGGAGGGCAACAAGGGCTTTAAGGGCGCCATGAAGACCTTCGACGCCACCCGGCCCATTGTCTCGGCCAGCGCCATCGGCATTGGCCGCGCCGCCTTCGAGTTCACGCGTGATACGCTGGCCAAGCAAGGTGTGCGCATGGAGTATACCAAGCCGCGCTGGAAGCTCTCCGCCGTGCAGGCCGACCTGCTGGAGATGGAAGCGCAGTTGCACGCCGCCTGGCTGTTGACGCTCAAGGCCGCGGCGCTGCTCGACGCGCGCCAGGAGAACAAGCTCGAATCGTCGATGGCGAAGGTAAAGGCGGGCAAGGCGGTCACCTGGGTGACGCAAAAGGCGGTGGAACTGCTCGGCCCGCTGGGCTACACCACCGAGACGCTGGTCGAGAAGTGGATGCGCGACGCCAAGATCAACGACATCTTCGAAGGCACAGGGCAGATCAACACGCTGATCGTCGCACGCGAGATCCTCGGCTACACCCGCGCCGAACTCAAATAGGCAGTAGGAAGTGGGCAGTAGGAGGAAGAATCCAACTCTCCTACTGCCCACCTGCCTACTGCCCACTCCCCACTCCCTACTTAGCCTTGAGCAGCGTAGGCAGGTAGAGGTCGCCACAGGCGTCGGGCAGGCCGTCCTCGTCCAGGTCAACCGCGCTGCACTTGACGCCGCGCACGACGGTCGACTCCTCAAAGACGCCGTCCCCATCCTTATCCAGTTCCGAACGCAGCTGCGAGCCGATGGGCCAGTTGGCAACCGTGGTGCGCTGGGTCGCACCGTTGGGTACGGTGAAGGGGCCAAAGCGCCAGGCTCCGCCCTGCTGCGCCGCGCCGTCGTAGCTATCCACGATCAGATAATGGTTGGTCGCGCCGCCGGTGTCGTTGTCATACTCCGCCGACCTGGCGTCGCGGTCGGCGCTGAAGGCCACCTTGCCGCCGCCGGGCGTTGCCAGATCGGCCCAGCGGAACATCAGCCGCTGTTGCACGCCCAATTCCATCCCTAACTTGGGCACAAAGCTGTCCGATGCGCTTTCCGGCTGATAACTGAAGCCGTTCACCTGGTTCTGCGCCGTCTTCACGCCCACCTGGTCTTGGTCGCCGGCGGGCGCGTCGAAGACCTGCAGTTGCGCGGCGTTGCCGCCCGCGCCGGTGTAATAGAGATAGTCGCCGCCCTTGGTGTTGACCTGAATGTTGGAGACGACGGTGGTTGTGAACGGCACAAAGAGCGGCATGTTGTGCGTATTGGTCTCGGACCCCATCGGGACAAAGGGCGTCGCACCAGGGATCTCCTCGACAAAGGCGCCGTCCGGCTGCCAGCCCCAGCGTTTGCCGTCGGGCGTGCTGTAGAGCGCGTCGGCGCTGCCAAAGACCAGATTCATGGCGATCTGCGGCAGGTCGAGCGGCATCGTATGCTCACCCTGCCAGACGTTGATGGGGATAGCGAACAGCCCCGTGCCGCTGAAGGACGTAGAGCTGCTGTAGGTGTTGGCCGCGGTGTCCACGTCGATGTATTGGCCGAGCGCCAGCGGGTTGTTGTTGTCATAGATGTGGATGCGGTTGCCGGTGGTGGCATAGGGGGTGACCGCATGGCCTCCGCTCGTCTTCATCATGCTGGCGATAAAGCTGGTCGGCCCGGCGCGGATCGTGTAGAGCCGTTGCTCCGGGTCGCCGCTAAAGCCGTTGAGTTGGTTTACCGCCTCATACAAAAACTCGCTGGTGGTCTGCACGCCGTGGTTCATGCGGATCTCCGCCCACAAGTTCCCCGGTTCGGGCGGGCCGGTCACCTTGCTGATCGAGTCATAGTTCCATTTGGCGGGTGCGCCGCGGTCTTTGATCCCTGCCGGGAAGAAGGCGTCGCTGCTGAAGTTGGCGATGTTCAGGCTGCCGCGATAGAAGAGCAGGCTGGTCGACGACATGCCCACGCAGCTTCCCCCGCTGGAGTTGACCCAGATCTTAAAGACCGGATACCAGATGCCCCAGTAGAGCGGGTCGGGGATATGGGTGAGGCACAACCCGAACGCGCCGACGCAGATATAGGCGTTGTCGCTATAGACAGCCAGGAACTGGTCGAGCGAGGCGCTCTCATCCTCGTTCTTAAAGCCAAAACCGAAGATCGACGGGTATTCCGGCGGGCGCAGCTTGAAGGCCGCCGATGCGCTGTAGCCGTTGATGTTGACAGGCCGCTGCCAACCATCTTCCACGACCCATCGCCAGTTGCTTCCTAAGGTGCTGACTGTGGGGCCGCCGTTCTGCTTGGGCACGCTCCTGGGCAGCGCCGGGATCTGCACCATCATGCTCTTCATATCGCGGCTGCGGCTGATGACCTGCGTCTCATAGAGCGCGAACTGGGCGAAGTCGGTCACATC
>QEUY01000398.1 GCA_003577365.1 Chloroflexota bacterium
CCGCAAAGGTCAAGGTGGAGACCATCACCTCGTCGCCCGGCTCCACCCCCACCAGGCGCAGCGCCAGATGCAGCGCCGCCGTGCCGGAGGAGAGCGCCAGCGCCGCGCGCGTGCCGACACACGCCGCAAACTCCTGCTCAAAGGCATCTACGTGGGGGCCGAGCGGCGCAATCCAATTCGAGTCGAACGCCTCCTGCACATAGAGCAACTCCAGCCCAGAGAGGTGCGGCGGCGACAGGTAGATGCGGTCAGCCATGGCGCCCCCCCCGGCGGCGCAGCGTGCGCCAGGCGTCCAGCGCCATATGCCGCCAGCGCGCCGCATAGGCCGTGGGCAGATGCCACGGTGCGTCCACCGTGTAACGCCAGCGCATATAGGCCGGAGGGGGCAGCAGGATGCGCTGCGCCGCCCGCAGCCCATCGCGCCAGCCCATGGTCGCCAGATCGTACATCACCTGTTCCGAGAGGGTGCGCGGCCGGCGGCGTCGCCGCACATGCGCCCTGGTGTCGTGTGCAGGGCGGCGCGCCGCCAAGGCTTCCAACACATGCGCGGGCAGCGGCGTAGCGAAATAGTGCTGCGCCCACAGCAAAGCACGCGCCGTCACATACGTCCACCCCAACGCCGTCGCCCCGGCCACGGCCAATTCCCAGTCAAACGCCGGCGTGGAGAGGATCAGCCGGTGCAGGTCGAAGAAGCGCAGCAGCCGCAGGTCGGTCTCGCCATGTTGCAACAGCGCATGGGCAGCTAGATAGAGCAGATGCGCTTCGGGGCGCAGCGTCGCCATCCGAGGCCCCGCATCGTGCGCGGCAGCATAGGGCATGGTCTGCCGCCAAAACCAGTCGAGCGCCTGCACGGGCAGCAGCCGGTCGGCCGCGCCCAACAGCCGGAAGTGCAGTTCGACCAGGACCTTATCGCCCGGCATTGTATCACCCTCCGGCCCTTGCAGCGCGTAATGATGCTTCAAGGACTCGGTGCCGTCGAACAACTGGGGCAGCAGCCGGCAGCCGATCCCCTCGGCGGCGGCCAGCGCGCTGCGGCGCTGGGCATAGGGAACCAACAGGTCGATATCCGCCATCGGGCGCAGCTCGGGCGACGGGTAGACGGTCTGCGCCAGCGCGCTGCCTTTGAGCCAGAGCGTCGCGATCCCCGCCTGCGCCAGCGCCATTTGCAGACGGCGCTGCACCCCGCCGGCCAGCACGCCCTGTACCCCGCTGCGCGCCCGCGCCGCGCGCAGCGGCAACAGCGCCGCGCCCAAATGCTCGGCGCAGCCCGCCTGCTGCACCTGCCAGAGCAGAAACGGCCCCAGCCCATGGCGCAGCGCCAGGTCAGACAGCCCCGCCCACTGGTCTGGACGCAGCGCGTCCGGCGCGATCTGCCCGGCGACCAGCGCACCCAACAGGCGCAGATGCAGATCCCCGCTTGGCAGGCCAGAGGGCGGGTTCACCGGCGGGTCAGCCAACAGGTCGAATGCCATATTCAATCCAATAAAGCCCCAGCTTAAGCGCCTCGTTGACGACAAAGACCAGGCTGCGCTCATTGCGCCACCAGGCCGCCGCCTCGTAGACCGGGTCGTCGGGCGCGCTGGCCTGGAGCATGACGCCCGGCAGATAGGCCGCCAGCGTCTGGCGTGCGCGCCGTGTATGGAAACGGTCGGTCACGATCAACAACTGGGTCCAGCCCTCCGCCGCCGCCAGGTCACGCAGGTTGGCCGCCTCGTCCAACGTGCTCTGTGCCTCTGGGGCCAGCCGCACCGCCGCGGCAGGCAGCCCCAACCCCGTCGCCGCCTCCAGCGAAAGCGCCGTGGAAGTGCAGCCGATCCCCGTGGAGGCCAGCGTGCCGCCGCTAAAGACCACCGTAGGCGCAAACCCCTGGGCGTAGAGTTCCACGGCATGGCGGCTGCGCATAAAACGCCCGCCTTCGCCCCCCATCACGATAATGGCGTCGGCCCGCGCCGGCGGCGCGCTCACATCCAAAAAGAAGCCGAGGTTAAACCAGACCAGCGCCGCCGCCAGCAGCCCGCCCAACAGGGCCAATGCGACGGCGATCAGCAGGCGACGGCAGAGTTGCAGCGACATCGCTCTCCTGTCTTTACCCCCTGTCTTTGCAGACCTCTCAGCGGCGGCGTGCGATGCGCGCCGGGCTGCCCCTCACCACCGCGCCGTCCGGCACATCGCGCGTCACCAGCGCGCCGGCCCCCACCGCACAGCCCGCGCCGATAGCCCGCCCCGGCAGCACCACCGCGCCGATGCCCACCAGCGTCCCTGCGCCCACGCGCACCTCCCCACCCAGCCGCACGCCCGGCGCGATATGCGCGTGGTCGCCGATCACGCTGTGATGGTCCACGCTGCAGCCGGTGTTGAGGATCACGTTGGCGCCCACGCGTGCGCCTGTGCCCACCACGGCCCCAGCGCAGACCAGCGTGCCGCGGCCCAGCGTCGCGCCCCCGGCGACATAGGCGCGGGGATGGCAGCAGGCGATCAGCTGCTCCCCCTGAGCGCACAGCGCGTCAAAAAAGCGCCGCCGCACGCCGTTGTCACCGATGCCCACGATCACACCCTCATGCGCGATCGAGGCCAGCGCCGCCATGCCCAACACGGGCAGCCCCAGCCGCGTTTGCCCGGCCAGCGCCGGGTCATCGTCCAGAAAGCCGACGGCCTGCACCGGGGCCCCCGCCGCCGACGCGGCTAGCAGCGCCTCCGCCGCCACCTGCCCATGCCCGCCCGCGCCAATGATCAAGATACGGACAACCTCGCCGCGGGCCGGGTCAGCCATGCTCGTCACTCCCGCGGAATTCCTCCATCGTGGCCTGGCCCGGCGCGCCGATGCCCTGGCGGCGCAGCGCCATCCAGACCGTCTGCCAGAGGATACGCAGGTCCAGCCCCAGCGACAGGTGGTCGACATACCAGACGTCACGGACAAAGCGTTCTTCCCAAGAGGCCAAGTTGCGCCCATGCACCTGCGCCCAGCCGGTGATGCCGGGGCACACGGCATGGCGGCGCATCTGCTCTGGCGTGTAGCGCGGCAGATAGTGCATCAAGAGAGGCCGCGGCCCCACCAGGCTCATCTCACCGCGCACTACGTTGACCAATTCAGGCAGTTCGTCTAGGCTCCAGGCGCGCAGCCAGCGGCCCAAGGGGGTCAGCCGGTCGGCGTCGGGCAGCGGCCGGCCCTGTGCATCCAGCGCGGCGCGCATGGTGCGAAACTTGATCAGCGTAAACGGCGCGCCGTGCAGCCCTGGCCGCACCTGGCGAAACAAGACCGGGCTGCCCATGCGCAGCCAGACCAGCAGCGCCACCCCCCCCATCAGCGGGGCCAGCAGCGCCAGCCCCAGCAGCGCCCCCGCCAAGTCCAAGGCGCGCTTGCCACAGCGCCGGTAAAAACCGGCGGGCGGCCCGGCGTAGACATGCGCCGCCTGCTCAACCATGGGCCTGTTCAACCATGTTGTCCCGGCTCCTCGACAAGATACCAGGCTGCGGTGCGCCGCAGCCCTTCGACAAAATCCACCTGGGGCGCATAGCCCAACAGCGTGCGGGCGCGCTCAATATCGGCCTGCGAATGCGGCACATCGCCCGCACGGGACGGCGTATGCACCACCTGCGGGCTGCGCCCTAAGATCGCGGCCAACTGTTCGACCAACTCCAGCAGCGTATAGCGGCTGCCGCAGGCAATGTTTAACACGCTGCCCGCCGCCTCCGGAGCCGTACACGCCAACAGATTGGCCTGCACGGCGTTGTCGATATAGGTAAAGTCGCGGCTCTGCTGCCCGTCCCCGTGGATCATCACCGGCTCGCCCGCAAGCATGGCACGGATAAAGCGCGGGATCACCGCGGCGTAGGCCGACCGGGGGTCTTGGCGCGGGCCAAAGATGTTGAAATAGCGCAGCGCCACCGTCTCCAGCCCATAGACCTGCCAAAAGACCTGCCCATACTGCTCCCCTGCCAGCTTGGAGACGGCATAGGGTGACTTGGGCTGCGGGCACATCGTCTCCTGTTTGGGCAGCGCCGGATTCGAGCCATAGACCGACGACGACGACGCCATCACCACGCGGCGCACCCCTGCCGTCTGCGCCGCGGCCAGCACATGCAGCGTGCCGTCCACATTGACGGCGTTGGAGGTGATCGGGTCCTGCACCGAGCGCGGCACCGAGGGCAGCGCGGCTTGGTGCAGCACATAGTCGATCCCCTGCATCGCCGCCAAGACCTGGTCATAGGCGCGGATATCGCCCTCGACAAAGTCGATCCGGCCCTGCAGATGGGCCAGATTGGCGCGGCGGCCTGTCGTCAAGTTGTCCAAGACGCGCACGCTGTGCCCGTCGGCTACCAACGCATCCACCAGGTTGCTGCCGATGAACCCCGCGCCGCCGGTCACGAGATAATGTGCCATAGTTCAGGAATACGCCTTCCAGTATACGAGTTGGAGAGGATGAAAAACCTGTCAGCTTCCGGTCACTTTTTGGGCGAGCAGCCGCGCATATTCGGCCTTGACGCGGCCAAAGACCAGTTGCTCGTCAAAGCGCGCCTCGGCCATCTGCCGGCCGCGCGCGCCCATCTGCGCGGCCCGGCGGTGGTCTTGCAGCAGCATCAGAATGGCGCTCGCCAGCGCAGCGGCGTCGCGCAGCGGCACCAGCAGCCCATTGACACCCGGCTCCACCGCCTCGCGACAGCCGCGGATATCGGTCAGACGCCTCCATGGGCGCGCGCGGGAAGCCCTCACGGTGCGAGGGCAGCACAAAGAGGTCCATCAGCGCGTACATCGTGGGCATATCCTGGCGCATCCCAGCAAAACGACACGCCGCGTCCACGCCGTAAGCCGCGGCCACGGCGGGCGTCAGGCCATCGGCCTTGTCGTCGAACGGCCCTACTAACAAGAACTGCACATCCGGCATCCGCGCCAAGACGGTCTGGGCCGCGGCCAGCAGCTCGCGCAGCCCCTTTTCCGCCACCATGCGCCCGACAAACCCCACCACGGGCCGCGCCGGGTCCAGCCCCAGTTCGGCGCGGCCCGCGTCCAGCGCCGCCTGCGCCACGCTGCGCCGGTCAAAGCGCCGCACGTCGATGCCGTTGCCCAGCCACTTGATCTGGTGAGGCCGGCAGATACGTTCGGCCAGCGCCGTCTGGATGTCCTCCCGGTTTTGCGAGAGGATCACATCCGAATGGCGTGCCGCGATCTTCTCCAGCTGGATGTAGAAGCGCCGCCAGAGCGGGCGCATATGCTCATGGAAATAAAAGCCGTGCAGCGTATTGACCACCACCGGCACCCCTGCCCAGCGTGCCGCCACCTGGCCGATCAGCCCCGGCTTGGGGTTGTGGGTATGCACCAGCGTAAAACGCTCGCGGCGCAACAGGCGGGTCAAGCGCGCCAACGCGGCCAAGTCCTTGCCCGGCGT
>QEUY01000399.1 GCA_003577365.1 Chloroflexota bacterium
TGGATCGAGTACCAGTAGCGGCTTTGGTTGACATAGAGGTGGGTGGCGTTGTCGGTCAGGCGGCGCAGGGCATCGCATGATGTCCTCAGGAAGAAAATAGGGTGGAAGAAAACAGGAAATAGGCGGAGCGTGAGGAGCTTTCTCTCCTATTTGCTCTCTCCTCGAAGCTATTTTCTAGCTGCTATCTCCTATAAGTCGTATCCACGGCTGTTGCGCGGCGCGGGCCAAGCGGCGGTCGGCGGTCCACAGCTCGCAGCGCAGCGCCTCGGCCAGGGCCAGGTAGAAGGCGTCATAGGCGTTGGCGCGCTGAAGGCGGCGTCCCCAGCCGTAGGCGGCTTCGCTCAGACGGGCGTCGGGGACGATCAGCTCCACGGGAAAAGCATCCACCAGGCCCAGGGCGCGGCGGGCTTCCTCATCGGTCAACGTGGCGAAGTGCACGGCTTTGACCAGCGCCGAGACCAGCTCATAGCGCCAGAGCGTGGGCGCGACCAGCGCGCCGCCGTCCTGGAGCCAGGCGTCGATGTGCTCGCGCAGGAGGGCTTGGGCCGGCGTGGGCAGCAGCAGCCGGAAGACCAGGCCGGCGTCAACCACCAGCGGCGGCATCGTCGTCCTCGTCACCCCCCGCTGGCGCGGCGTGTGTCTCCAGATCGGCGCGCGCCGCGGCCCAGGCGGCGTCGGCGTCCACGTCCTGGCCGCCCTGCCGCGTGCGGATGGCGTCGTTCAGCGCATCGCTTTCGGCCAGCCAGGCTTGCCAGGCATCGCTGCGCGTGGCCTGGGCGCGCTCCAGCCATTCCAGGTCCTCGACGCTGACCAGCGCGGCCTTGGGCTTGCCGCGCGAGACCAGCACGATGCGTTCGCCGGCGTAGGCGACGCGGTTGACCAGTTCCGAAATATCGCGTTTGACCTGCCCAATGCTCACGCGTGTGGCGTCGGACATAGATGCCTCCTCTCGAACCCCACGACACCAAGTTGCAAGAGCAGGATAGTGCAAGCGAGAGCTAACGTCAATCCGGCCGAGAGTGAAGGCAGCGCGTGACGCCCTATACAGCTTTACTCAGCATAACAACGAGCAAAGTACGCATCCAAGATGCGTTCCCGATCGGCATCTGACAACTCCTGATCGCTTGCCACTGCTTCGCGCCGGCCGTCGAGCCGCTGACGCAGCGCGCTCCAGGGATTGTCTTCGAACTCTGCCCGTGCGGCCATTAGGCGTCTGCACCCTTGGCGCACGGTCGCTTGGTCAATCAGGTCCGGACGCTCATTCTGGAGCGTGTCCGGCAGTTGGCTGGCGACTTCGACAAAGGTGTCGTCCGAGCTATCGTTCATCGCGTCGAGCGCCAGACGCCGGAAGAGAGCCGGGGCATCGCCCGGAGTCAGCCGGGCATAGAAATAGTGCATCGTCTCTTCAATCGGTTCAAGCCACTGGCTCACATACGCTGTGCCGTCCGCATCCCAGAGCACATTCAGGGTTGCGCTCCACGAGAAACCAGGCGCTGAATCCCAGCTAAAGGAGAGCAGGGTCCCTTCCCGCCGCCAGCGGGATGGCAAAGATGTTGTACCCCGCCGCCCACCACAGGTTCTGCACCATCTTGCGATAGCTGGCGCGGCTGAGGCGGATGATCTGCACCACATCTAGCGGGTTGCTCTTGACCAAGATGATCCCCGCCGACTCGACCGCCACATCGGTGCCGCTGCCGATGGCGATACCCACATCGGCACGCGTCAGCGCCGGTGCATCGTTGACCCCGTCACCCACCATCGCCACCTTTTTGCCCTGGCGCTGGAGTTCGGCCACCTTCTGATCCTTGTGTTCGGGCAGCACCTCGGCAAAGACCTGGTCAATGCCTAGCTCGCGGGCCACCGATTGAGCCACCGCCCGGCTGTTGCCGGTGAGCATTGCCACCTCGACGCCCATCTCATGCAGCTTGGCCACCGCCTCCTTGCTCTCAGGCCGCACCACGTCGGCCAGGGCAAAGGCGGCGATGACCTGCCCGTCGCGCAGCAGATAGACCACGCTCCGCCCCTGCGCGCTCTGCCGGCGCTCAAACTCGGCAATCGGCGCGGGCGGCGTCACGCCCAGCATCTCCAACAACCGCGGCCCGCCCATATGCACCGTGTGCCCTTCGCTCTGCGCCTCAATCCCCCGCCCCTGGATCGCCTCAAAGCGGTCCACCGGCGGCAGCGCCAGCCCTTCGGCGGCCGTGCGGATGCCGCGTGCAATCGTGTGCTCCGAATCGCCCCCACCGCCGCCGCCAGCGCCAACGCCTGCTGTTTGTCCCAGCCCTCGGCGGCGATGCTGTCCACCACACCGAACTCGCCCTGCGTCAGCGTACCCGTCTTGTCAAAGATGATCGTGTCGATCGTGCGTGCTTCCTCCAACGCCAGCCGGTCGCGCACCAGGATGCCGTTGCCTGCGGCCAGCGAGGTCGAGATCGCCACCACCAGCGGCACGGCCAGCCCCAGCGCATGCGGGCAGGCGATCACCAGCACCGTCGCCACCCGCTCCACCACTTCTACACTAAACCCTGTGGCAATGATCCAGGCAATGGCCGTCAGCGCCGCCGCCGTCAGCGCAATGTAAAAGAGCCAACTGGCGGCGCGGTCGGCCAGGATTTGGGTGCGCGACTTGCTGGATTGCGCCTCCTCCACCAACCGCATGATCCCGGCCAGCGCCGTGGCCTCGCCGGTGGCGGTGACGCGCACGCGCAGGCTGCCCGCGCCGTTGATCGTCCCGGCGATGACGCGGTCGCCCGCGGCCTTGCCCACCGGCTTGGACTCGCCGGTGATCATGGCCTCGTTGACCTCGGACTCACCCTCCACCACCTCGCCGTCGGCGGGTACGCTGGCCCCTGGCCGCACCAATACCAGGTCGCCCCCCGCCAACTGGTCCACTGAGACCTCCTCGGTGGAGCCGTCAGGGCGGATGCGTTCGGCGGTGTCGGGCATCAGTTTGGCGAGTTCGCCCAGCGCGCCCGACGCCTGGCGCACGCTGCGCATCTCCAGCCAGTGGCCCAGGAGCATCACGTCAATCAGCAGCACCATCTCCCAGAAAAAGCCACCTGCCGGGTCAATAAAGAGGGCCGCCAGACTGTAGACAAAGGCCACGCTGATGGCCAGCGAGATCAGGGTCATCATGCCGGGCCGCCGGTTCTGGAGTTCGGGCACAGCCATCTGCAAGAAGGGCACTCCGCCATAGGCAAAGACGATCAGGGCAAAGAGCGGCCCCACCCACAGGCTGCCGGGGAAGGTGGGCATGGTAAAGCCAAACCACATCTGCAGCATGTGGCTGTAGAGCAAGACCGGGATCGAGAGCACGAGCGAGACCCAGAAGCGGCGGCGGAACATCTCTTCATGCCCCGTGTGATCCACATGTGCGCCGCCCTGTGCGCCGTGCTGCGCCCCATGCCCGGCGTGGGCGTCGGGTGTGGCCTCGTCGCGCAGCATCGCATACTCGACCCCATGCCCAGCATGGCCCTCGCCTGCCGTCTCGGCCAGGGCCTGCTCGGCCTGGGCAGTTGGTTCCGCCACGCCTCCATCAGCGGCGAGAGGGGTTGTGTGTGCATGCCCAGAATGGGCGTGTCTCTCTTGCGGATGATCCGGGTGATGCGCGTGTGTGGTGTGCTGGTGGTCTTTCATGCTCTCCCCCTGGTGGCGATTGGGCCGCTCCTGTCTTCCTTGTGTATTTATGCCGACCATCTATAGCCTGCGTTCAACCGTAGTAGATGCACAGTGCCAATAACAGTTACACCTAAAGCGTCAATGCCGCGTGGCTGGGCGTACAAAGTCCCGGCTGGATGTAAAAAACCAGGGGAGCGTGGCAGCCGATGCGACTCTCCCCTGGGATAAAGGCAAAGGCCAAGGCGGCTATCCAGACGGCAAGGACTCGACCTGCCACATGCCCCGGCTTGATCATGTTGCTGTTCATTCGGTGCTCCCTTTCTGAATTCTGACTGTAGGAAACTAGAGACCGCTCAGCAGATCTCGACAGACCTGCTCACAGTGACGGCAGGACTCGGCGCACACCCGGCAGTGCTCATGCATCTGGGCGTGCTGCTCACACTCACTGCCACAACTCCGGCACACCGCCTCACACGCCTGCAGTTGGGCGCGCAGAACCGCCTGGTCGCTCTCGCCTAGACGTGCGAGCCCATTGGCGGTGGCCTGGCAGATGTCGGCGCAATCTAGGTTTAGGCGGATACAGCGCACCAACTGCTGCACCTGCTGTTCGCCCAGACACGCATCCGCACAGATAGTGCAGACCGTGGCGCATTGGGAGATCGCTTCAACCGCTTGCGCCAGCCTTCCTCCTTCCATCTGCGCCTGCTGCGGATGGGTCCGGAACATCTCTGCCACCCGATTGCTCCTACTTTGACTCGTGTTCATCCAATCTCACCTTTCTGAATCCAATCGATCGTTACGTCACAAACGGCATCCTTATACGACGGTGTCAATCTAGAAATCGACGGCAGGGATGTCGCTATACCTCGATATATCAGCAATATACAGTGGCAGAGAGGGCCGGTGTGCCAGAGACACACCCCTTGCCTCTATCAAGTCTCTTGATGAGCAGCGTAGGTAAGCGCAACACTGGCTGTCGGAAAAGCGCCAGCACTGTCTGAAATCCTGCAGTAGGGCGACGCAGTGACAGACAGGATTGGACCAGGTAGCAAGCGG
>QEUY01000400.1 GCA_003577365.1 Chloroflexota bacterium
ATATAAGGAGAGATCACCATGGCTTGGCAGCTTGATACCGCGCACACAGAGATTCAGTTCCGCGTGCGCCATATGATGGTCAGTTGGGTGCGCGGCTCGTTCGAGAACTTCAGCGCCGACCTGCACCTGGACGAGGCCCACCCGGAGAACAGCACGGTCGAGGTCAAGGTCGACGCCGCCAGCATCAACACGCGCCAGGCCGACCGCGACGCGCATCTGCGCTCGCCCGACTTCCTGGACGCGGAGAAGTACCCGCAGTTGGTCTTCCGCAGCAAGCGCGTGCAGCGCACCGGCGAAAACACCGCCAAGCTGATCGGCGATCTGACGATCCGCGACGTGACGCGCGAGATCACGCTGGATGTGACCTACGAAGGCAAGGCCCCCAGCCCGTTTGGCCCGTTTGTCACCGCCGGCTTCAGCATCAGAGGCAAGCTCAACCGCAAGGATTGGGGCTTGACCTGGAATGCCGCCATCGAGACCGGTGGGGTGCTGGTGGGCGACGAGGTTCATATCTCGATCGAGGCCGAGGTCATGCAGCCGGTAGAGAAAACCGCGGCGCAGACAGCCTAAACCGCAAACTCGAATAGACCTGCCGTCTACACAGGCGGCGACTCGACAGCTTTGTTTGTCGGTCGCCGCCTGTGTTTGTTTTGACGACCAGCGCGCCGGCAGAAAGCTGTCGCGCCCGCACACTGCCCTGGCAAACCGTCAGCATTTCGACAGTCACAGCTCGCCCGATCTGGTGTACACTATCTGTTAATCTGTGCACCTTATTGACAGATCAGCCTCGCGTCTCTGTGTAGGTGACAGCGCCCACCAGGCAGATGACACGGATAGACGCATCGTCGTTCTCCTGGATTGTTGGATCCAGAGAGGAAGGCTCCGGCAAAGAACCCACCCGCACGTTGGTTATACCCAACCGAGCGGGTGGGTTTTGTTGTTTTTGCAGACAGGAGACATACCCACAAGACAAGACCCTGTTGAAATTCACGACAGATGGCGATTCATCATCGGCAAGCAGCGCATCTCTTCAAGAGAGGAAGCCATGATTACCTTGACCACCTTTCGCAATCTCCTGATCCTGACTTTGGCATTGGCGCTGGGCATTGCCTTTGCCGGTGTGCAGCCGGCCTACGCGCAAGATCCGGGTGGCGCGCCCAGCGGCGACGGCGTTGATCCTATCTATGTGCCTGGCAATCCCACCTGCAGCGCTCTGGGCTATACTTACGGATTCAAGCCACAACCAGAGCCACCGCCTACCGGGACGTATACCTTTCCGGACGGCCTCAATACGGTGAGCATCGTCAGAGATGACCCCTCCTTCGACTGGTCTGCTACGCTGGCAGTGGACGCTGTTATTGTCAAGGGCGGGCCTAATGCAGATGCCTTTGTCTATGTCCCTGAAGACAAGGCGGACACCGAGTTACATGCCCCGATCAATCCGAATAACGGACAACCCTATGGCATCAGCCACATCGAGTTCTGCTACGACTATGAAGTCGTCGTGACCAAGACGGCGAACACCTCCTTCACCCGCACCTTCCAGTGGACCATCGATAAGTCGGTCACGCCGGCAACTTGGGACCTCTTCACCGGCGATTCGGGCACGTCACAGTACACCGTCGCTGTGACCAAGGATGCGGGCACCGACAGCGGCTGGACCGTGAGCGGCAAGATCACCATCAAGAATCCCGATCCGACCAACGCGGCTTCGATCACCGGCGTAACGGATGAGATCAGCGGCGCTGGGGCAGCCACAGTCGACTGTGGCGTCACCTTCCCCTACTCGCTGGCTGCGGGCGGGACGCTCGAATGCACCTACAGTCAGGGTCTTCCCGATGGCACGAACCGCACCAACACGGCCACGGCCACCACCAGCGGCAAAGTCGGCGGCGGCACGGGCACGGCGGCTGTGACCTTTGGCGACCCGACGACGCTCGTCAACGACACGATCACCGTCAACGACAGCGTTGAGGGCAGCCTCGGCTCCTTCTCAGACAGCGGCAGCGCCACCTATGAGCGCACCTTCACCTGTGACAGCGACGAGGGCACACACAACAACACCGCCACCATCGTCGAGACGGGGCAGAACGACGACGCCTCGGTGGCCGTCAACTGCTATGCGCTGGCTGTCACCAAGGACGCCGCGACCTCGCTCACGCGCACCTGGACCTGGACGATCGCCAAGGCCGCCGACCAGCCCGAGCTGACCCTCGCGGTCGGCCAGTCCTTCCTGGTCAACTATGACGTGACGGTCAGCGCCACATCCGCCGATTCGGCCTGGGCGGTGAGCGGCAACATCGCCGTCTACAACCCTGCGCCCATCGCCGCGACGATCAACGGCGTGGCGGATGTGGTATCGCCAGGCATCACCGCTGCCGTCAACTGCGGCGTCACCTTCCCCTATGCGCTGCCGGCGGGTGAAACGCTCGAATGCAGCTACAGCGCAGCCCTGCCGAATGCGGACAGCCGCACCAACACGGCCACGGCCACGCTGCAGAACACCCCGTCCGGCACGACCGGCTTCTCCGGCTCGGCGGACGTGAGCTTTGCCAACGCCACGGTCACCGAGATCGATGAGTGCATCGACGTGGCCGACGATAAGGGCGGCGCGCTCGGCACAGTTTGCGCCGATGCCGTGCCCATAACCTTCGAGTACAGCCTCACAGTCGGCCCATATGACACCTGTGGCGAGTACACGTTCGTCAACGTGGCTTCGTTCGTTACCACCGACGATGACAATGACACGGATGCCACGGGCAGCGCCACGGTGAGTATCCCCGTCCATGTGCCGTGCGGCGGCTGCACGCTGACCCAAGGCTACTGGAAGACCCACTCGAAATACGGCCCTGCGCCCTATGACGACACCTGGGCGCAGATCGGCGAGGACACGGCCTTCTTCCTGAGCGGCCAGAGCTACTATCAGGTGATGTGGACGCCGCCCGCGGGCAATGTCTACTACAACCTGGCGCACCAATACATCGCGGCTAAGCTCAACGGGTTGAATGGGGCCGCCTCCACCCCTGCGGTCGATACCGCCATTACCGAGGCGACGGCTTTGTTCAACACCTACACACCGGCCCAGGTCGCTGCCCTAAAGGCCAACAACGCCGTGCGCAAACAGTTCGTTGCCCTGGCCGCAACCCTCGCCAGCTACAACGAAGGGACGATCGGCCCCGGCCACTGCGATGAGGACGTCTCCTCCATCGCCGGCTTCTCCATCGACCAACCCAAGGTTTTCATCCCCTTGGTCTCGGTCAAGTAAGGTCACCTGTTTGGCCCTGTGCTGCGCTTGAGTGCAGGGCCATCGACCTCCGCCCTCCTGGGTTCCCGCGGCGCGCCGCGTGGGGAACCCAGGAGGATTTTTGCTCCTGGGCGCGGTTGCAGCCGCGCCGGGGCAGTGCTAGAATACAACCTACCGGCTGCTCTCCATCCCATCCGCCGCTTCACCCTGCCCCACCCACGGTGAGATCGCCATGTCGCATGCTGTTGCCGATAGCCATATCCATTTTGGGGACCCCGGCCACCTGCCCGCCGGCCTGCGCCGTGCTGCCGCCGGTGTGGACCTGCAGGGCATCGTCTTGGTCGAATGCAGCCTGCACCCCGACGACCGTCACAAGCTCTTTGTCGAAAACACCTGCCGTGTCTACCCTCTGCCCTAACCTACCGATCCACCGACCTAGAAAGCGAATCCCATGACCGATTTCGACCGCCTGCCCATGCGTCTGGCTGTGGGCCAACTCAACCAACTGACCGACGAAGCGATCCTCTTTGCCAAGCAACTGGGCATCCAAGACATCCAGTTCAACATGTACCACGGCTCGCCCCATCTGCCGGGGGAGACGCACTGGGAGTATATGGACCTGCTCAAGCTGCGCACGCGCTGCGAAGACGCCGGGCTGCGGCTCAACGCCATCGAGAATGTACCGATCAAATTCTACATCAAGGCCATGTTGGGCGAACCGGGCCGCGACGAGCAGATCGAACACATGCAGACCACCATCCGCAACATGGGCCGCGCCGGCATCCCCATCTTCGGCTATCACTGGGCCATCGACGGCGTTTGGCGCACCTCCACCACCACTCTGGCGCGCGGCGGCGCGCACGTCACGGCCTTCGACTATGCGCTGGTGCAGGACGCGCCCCTGACCCACGGTCGCCCCTATAGCGACGAGGAGATCTGGGACAACTACATCTACTACATGAAGGCCATTCTGCCCGTGGCCGAGGAAGCCGGCGTCAAGCTGGCGCTGCATCCTGACGATCCGCCCGTGCCCACGCTGGCGGGCGTGGCGCGCATCATGCGCAGCTATGAGAATTTCAAGAAGGCCATGGAGGTGGCGGCCAGCCCCAACCACGGGCTGGATTTTTGCGTCGGCTCCTGGTCGGAGATGGACGCCGAACCGGGGATGGTCTTGGACGCCATCCGCCACTTCGGCAGCCAGGGCAAGATCTTCTATGTCCATTTCCGCGACGTGCTGGGCCGGGTGCCCAAGTTCCGCGAGGCCTTTATCAACGAGGGCAACCTCGATATGTTCGAGGTGATGCAGACGCTGCATGAGGTGGGCTTTAGGGGCTTCCTGCTCGACGACCATGTGCCGATGATGAGCAATGACAGCGGCTGGAACAACCGCAGCCGTTCGTTTGCCCTGGGCCAGATGAGCGTGATGCT
>QEUY01000401.1 GCA_003577365.1 Chloroflexota bacterium
GTGTGCCAGGCGTTTGCGCCGGGCCGGTGTAGAGGAGGAAAGCGGAGCACGGCGGCGCACGCAGCGCACAGGGCCGCCGGCCCCACGATAGATAACTTCGGTTGAGAGACCGTCTGTTTACGCATAAAACCGTCCTGTATGGGAAATCTCCGGTTGTGGTATGCTATACCTACAGTTGCCACCGGGAAAGGACGAATTGTCGTATGTCTGATATCAGCAGCCCAAACCCCCCGTCAAACCCCCCGTCAAACCCTACGTCAAACCCTACGTCAAACCCTACGTCGCGCCCGCGCCGCGTGGTGATCACCGGCCTGGGGGCCATTACCCCGCTGGGCCTGGACACTGCATCGACCTGGGAAGCCCTGGTCGCCGGGCGTTCCGGCATCGACTATATCACCAAGTTCGCGCCCGGCGACCTGCACACCACCATCGCCGGGGAAGTGCGCGGCTTTGACCCCAGCCTCTACATGGACCGCAAAGAGGCGCGGCGGCTCGACCCCACCATCCAATACGCGCTCGCCGCCACCAAACAGGCCCTGGCCGACGCCGCCTTGGACCTGGCTGCCGAAACCCCGGCGCGCGTCGGCGTGATCGTCGGCTCGGCGATGGGCGGCGTCGTCTCCACCCTGGAAGGCGCGGAGACGATCCAAAGCAAGGGGCTGCGCCGTGTCAGCGCCTTTCTGATCCCCAACATGCTGGTCGACAGCGCCGCCGGCAAGATCGCCATCGAGCACAACGTACACGGCATCAACCACGCCGTGGTCAGCGCCTGCGCCAGCGGCACAGCCGCCTGCGGCGAAGCCTTTGAAACGCTGCGCCGCGGCGACGCCGACGTGATGATCGCCGGCGGCACTGACGCCGCCATCGTGCCGGAGATCGTGGCGGGCTTTGAAGTGATGGGCGCGCTGAGCAAACGCAACGACGACCCGCACGCCGCCTCGCGCCCCTTTGACCAAGGCCGCGACGGCTTTGTGATCGCCGAGGGCGCGGCCATCCTGATCCTGGAGACCGAGGAACATGCCCGCGCCCGCGGCGCAACCATCTATGCCGAGGTGATCGGCTATGGCTCCTGCGCCGACGCGCATCACATGGTCGCCCCCCATGAAAGCGGGCGCGGCGCCATCGGGGCCATGCAGATGGCGCTGGACAAGGGCCGGGCCTATGGCGTGCAGCCCTACGACATCGACTATATCAACGCCCACGGCACCTCTACCCCGCTCAACGACCGCATGGAGACCGAGGCCATTAAACAGCTTTTGGGCGAACATGCCTATGCCGTCACGCTCAGCGGAACCAAGGGCATGACCGGCCATCTGTTGGGCGCGGCGGGCGCGCTAGAGGCGCTGATCTGTGCCAAGGTGATCCGAGAGGGCATCATCCCCCCTACCATCAACCTCGACGACCCCGACCCGGCCTGTGACCTTAACTACACGCCGCACCAGGCGCGCCCGCTGGACGTGAAGGTCGCGCTCAGCAACAGCTTTGGCTTCGGCGGCCATAACGCCACCCTCTTACTACGCCGCTATCAGGAGGCTTGACCCGCCATGCACGCCGCACCCCTTATCCCCACCGAGTACGGCCCGTCCGGCTATGACCCGCTGGTCGCCGCCCGCCAGGGCGAAACCAAGATCACCGCGATCAAGGCGCTGCAGCTTCAGACGGGCCGCACGCTGCTCAAGGTCGAAACCGACGCCGGCGTGAGCGGCTATGGCGAATGTCACGCCAGCGGGCCGCTGGCGCGCGAGGTGATCGCCGGGCTGGAAGGCCCGCGGCTGCCCCACCTGGGCTTGATCGGCAAAGACCCGCTCGCCATCCAGGTGCATTTTCACAACATGTTCCACGCCTATCCGCAGCGCGGGCGCACCGTGCGCGTGCTCAGCGGGATCGACATCGCGCTGTGGGATTTGGCCGGCAAGCTGCTCAACCAGCCCGTCTCGCGGCTGCTGGGCGGCAACTTCCGCGAGCGCATCCGGCTCTATTCGCACTGTGCGGGCGGGGACTTTCTCAGCCGGGCCGAATGGCGCGACCGCGCCCAGGAACTCAAAGAAGACCCGCGCGGCTTCACCGCCTACAAGATCGACATCCATCACGTCTTGGGCGTGCCCATGCAGCAGTACACGCCGAGCATCGGCCCGCAGGAGGCGCGCAAAGTCCACCGCGCCTATGTGCTGGCGCGCGAAGCCTTGGGCGACGAGATCGACATCATCGTCCACTGCCACAACGAGCTCGACGTGCCCAGCGCCATCCGCGTGGCCCAGGCCGTGGAGCCGATCCAGCCGCTCTTTTATGAAGACCCGCTGGCCCCCCACTATTCAGAGGCGTGGATGGCGCTGCGCCGCGCCACGCGCCTGCCGATCATGACCGGCGAGAATATTGAGCTGGCCGAGGATGCGCTGCCCTTCCTGCAAAACCAGGCGGTAGACGTGCTCCAGCCCGACCTCATCAACTCCGGCGGCATCACCGGCGCCAGACAACTGGCCGACCTGGCCGCGCTCTACCGCGTCCCGATCTGCCTGCACAACGTCAGCGGGCTGCTCCTCAACCTGGCCTCGCAGCAGTTTTCGGCCGCGGTCTTCAACTGCCCTATGCTCGAATGTACGCGCCGCGCCCATGAGATCCCCTGGGCCACGCCCAACCCATTGGAGATCGAAGACGGCTACATGAAGGTCTCTACGCGCCCCGGCCTGGGGGTTGAGTTGGACCAGGAGTATCTCAAGGCCAACCGCGCCGGCGGCGAACCCTGGTGGGGCTAGGCGGGGGCATCGGCGGGCGGTTGTGCGCCACCGGCGGCGCTCAAACCCTCTACACCGATAGTTCCCTCTGCCAAGCCCCCCTCGGGGGGCGTTGTTTTTTAGCACGGCGGCTTCAGCGCCGTGCTCCGGGCAACGTGCAGCGGGCTATTTGCGCCCGCGCAACGATCCATCCTACGGGCTGCCGTATCCTATCAACAGAATGGTTCGATCTGCCCCTGTGGGCAGGTTGTTTTCTGAACGAACAGGAGCGACAGATGACCGCAACGATTGGACTCTTCTTCGGCAGCACGGGCGGCGCAGGCGCAGCCGTGGCCGACCTGATCAAAGACCTGATTGACGAGACCGGTCTCGCCACGGTGGACGTGCACGACATTGCCTTCTCGGAGATGAAAGAACTGGAGCAGTACGACTATCTGATCTTGGGCATCTCGACCTGGAACATCGGCCAACTACAGGACGACTGGGCCTTGAAGTTTAAACAACTGGACGATATCGACCTGAGCGGCAAGCCGGTCGCCATCTACGGCATGGGCGACCAGTACGGCTATCCCGACAGCTTTGTCGATGCCATCGGCATCCTGAGCGAAAAGGTGATCGAGCGCGGGGCCGAACCCGCGGGGTTCCAGTTGGTAGACGACAGCTACCAGTTCGAGTACTCCGCAGCCGTGATCGACGGTGTCTTTGTCGGGCTGGCCCTGGACGACGACAACCAGAGCGAAATGACCACGCCGCGCACCCAGGCCTGGGTGGCGACCGTCTTGGAAGATTTCAAGCTGGCCGTGCCTGTTCCGGCCTAAACGCCGGCCAGGGCGCGAAGGCGCTCGCCTATCGGCGTCCCCCCTCGAACGCCGTCGAGCGCGCGATCGGCGGCGCAGTTGGGAACCCCCACCCGGCTGCGCCGCCGTCTTGCTTCATGACCAGCTTCCTTCACCGGCGCTGAAGCCCCGATTTCCCCTCACGCGCACTGCACAAGACCCTGCGCCCAGAGACAGCCGCCGCAGGTAGGAAAGCCGTTGCCGCTGCAATCTTCAAAGTTGGCCGGGAAACGCTCGCAGCCGCCGCAGGTGCTGCACGGCGAAAAGCCAAATGCCCGCAGCCGGGCGCGAAACTGGCAGAATGCTTCACTCTCCCAGATCGCTTGCAGCGGTGTGCGGTTGATGTTGCCCATCGAGTGATGGGTGATCTCCTTGCGCCGCCCGCGGATATATTCGGGGTGGTCGTGCAGCAGCGAAAGGCAGGGGCTGACCTCGCCGTCCCAGCGGACGGCGGCATAGCCCCCCTGGGCAAAGCGGCAGTAGTCGCTGCGCGCGCTGAGCGGCGCATCCAGCAGACGGATGCTGGCCGTGGAGTTGAACGCGCCCTGCAGCGGCCCCAGGGTGCGCGGCTCCAGATCGAGCTTGGGCAGGCTGAGCGCCGGCGCCCAGCGCGAGGCGCGGTAGGCGCAGGCGTTGAGCGCAGCGCGGTATAAAATCTGCGTCTCCATCTCGGCGCTGTGCGGCACCACGTTGGAGACCAACACCTCCCACGCGCCCACCTGGATCGCCAGGGCGGGCAGCAGCGGCAGGTCAGCGATGTTCTCCTGCATGGCGACAAAGGCCAGCGCCAACTGGGGGTTGCCGTGCCGCCCATGCCGGCGCAAACGCAGCCGCTTGAGTTCACGCAAATTGTCGATCACCTGGTCAAAACTGCTCCACGTGCGGATCGCCTCATCGCGCGCCGCGGTCGCGCCGTCCACCGAGACGACCAGCCGGTCCAGGTCCAGGTCGATCAGTGCCTGCGCCATGGCGGAATCCAACAGCGTGCCGTTGCTGGTCACCTCCACCTTGGCTCCGGTGGTCTTTGCCAGCCGGATCAACTCCAGAAAATCGGGGCGGGTCGTGGGTTCGCCATAGCCGCTCAGGTGGATGAT
>QEUY01000402.1 GCA_003577365.1 Chloroflexota bacterium
GACGCAAACGGGGCCGAACTGGACATCCTCGTTCAGGCTTCGCATCTGCCGCGCGCTGCCGCGCTGCTGGCCCGGCTTGGCTTTCTGCCCTTGCCCAGCCTGGGCTATGCCCCGCATCGCTTTTTTGTGACCTATGACCGGCAGAGCGGCAGTTGGTTCAAGGTGGATGTAGTCACCCAGGTGGCCTATGGTTCGCCGACGCCGGTCTTTTATACCGCGCTGGCCGAGGCTTGTCTGCAGCGGCGGCGGCGCGCCGGCGCGGCCTATGTGCCAGCCCCGGAAGCCGAGCTGATCGCGCTGCTGCTGCACTGCGTGTTGGACAAGGGGCGCTTTGCGCCGGCCCATATCGAGCGGCTCCAAACGCTGCGCCGGGCGGTGACGGATGAGGGCTGGATGGCCGAACTGCTCCGGCGCTATTGGCCGGCGCCGGTAGACTGGGCCTGGCTCGCCGCGCAGATCGACGCCGAAGCCTGGGAGGATCTGCGGGCCGCGGGGCGGGCCATCCTGCGCCATCGCTCGGCGCCGCAGAAGGTGGCCGCCGGGCTGCGCGGCGTCTATTCCCGCGGCCTGCGCAAACTCAACCGGACGCTCACGGCGCGCAGCCCGCGCTCGCTGCGCGTGGCGCTGCTCGCCCCCGACGGCGCAGGCAAATCGACGCTGGTGCAGGGCATCCGCGCCGCGTACCCTTTTCCGGTGCGCACGCTCTATATGGGGCTGTATCAGAAGCGCGCCGGCAGGCGTGCCGTGGCCGCGCTGCCCGGCGTGGGGCTGGCCCTGCGGCTGGGCACGCTGTGGGGGCGCTCTCTGCAGGCCATCTATCACCAGGCGCGGCGGCGGCTGGTGATCTTTGACCGCTACACCTATGACGCGCTGCTCGCACCGCCGCGGCGGCTGGGGCGCATACAGGCCGCGCGACGCCGGCTCATCGCCCATGCCTGCCCTGCGCCCGACCTGGTGATCGTCTTGGACGCACCGGGTGATGTGCTTTTTGCGCGCAAGGGCGAACACAGCGCCGAGGCGCTGGAACGCCAGCGCCAGCAATATCTGGCCCTGCGCGACTCGATCGCGCAACTGGTTGTAGTCGACGCAACCCAGGATGAAGAACAACTTCGCCGCACTGCGCTTGCCTTGATCTGGGATGCCCAGGTTAAGCGTCACATTGGCCCTGGCGAAACCCGCATCGAAGAGGTAGTGACCGCATGACTCAAACCCCTGTCCGCCGTTGCTTTCTATCGTTTCGTCCAGGCCGCATGCCACGCCTGGCTGCCGCCAAGCTGTGGGGGCTATGTCTTGGGGCGCTGTGCCTGGGCGTCGGCTTGGGGGTGCTGCTGCTTGCGCCCGGCCCGGCGCAGGCGCACCCGCTGCCCAGCGCGGCGGCCCAGACCGCACCTGTCGTCGAGGTGACGCCGGAGCCGATCGCGCCCGTCTTGGCGCCGGTGCAGCTCGACCTCGGCGCCGTGATCTCCGGCACGACTGTCATCTATACGATCTATGCGACGAATATCACCGACCACCCGCTGTGGGATGTGACGCTCCAGCTTCCGTTGCCGGAAGGGGCCATGCTGCTGTCGGCGCAGGCTTCGTCGCGCTTTGTCGTCGATTTTGACAAGGGGGTCGTCTCGTTCTATGTGCCGGACCTCGACCCCAACGTCAAGAGCGGCCCGCAGCGTGTCCAGATCGTCGTCCCCGGCGGGGAGGACAGCTTTGCCACGACCCATGTGGAGGCGTCGTGGAAATATCTGGACTCGATCATGCGCCAGAGCAGCGCGTTTTTGGCGAGAGCCGAGACCAGCGCGGCCAGCATGGTCCCAGGCACTTCGCGCCAGGTGGTCGCCGATATGGTGGGCGAGGTCCCGCTGGACCATGTGGACCTGACCGGCGTCATGATCCAACAGGAAGGTTCGCTCTATCGCCTGGACTTGCAGTTGGCCGGGCCGCTGGGGCCGCCCGGCGAGACCGCAGAATACACGGTCTATATTGACAGCGACTGCAACCCGGCCACGGGCCGCAGCCGCGAGGCGCTGGGCGCGGAACACCGCCTGGAGTACCGCCACGACCGCGGGCGGGCCGACCTGAGCACCTGGACGGTGGCCCCCGACAACCGCGGCCAATGGCTGCTCGCCGGCTCGATCGGCGTCAACAGCCCGGCGGGGAGCCAGACCATCTCGCTGTGGATCCCCGCGGTGCTGCTTGACAACAGCCGCCAGTTCTGCTGGCTGGCCGAAAGCGAACAGCGCACCCCTGCCGACGCGCCCAAGCTGCCCAAGGACCGCCTGCCGAATGGCGCGGTCGACCCGGCCTTTACCCGTTTTGGCAACTGGGAGGAGGTGAGCGCCGCCCAGAGCAACCGATTTGTCGTCTCGGCCCCGCCGCAAGACCCGACCGTAGGCGCGGCGACCTTGGCCCAACAGGTGTTGCAGGCGTCTATCCCCGCGGCGGAGACGCCGATCACCGGCAAGCTGGCGATCCCGTTCAGCAACGCACAGGGCGGATACGACATCTATCTGTTCTCCATGCCCGATGGTCTGCTGCTCCAGCAGATCCCGAACGCGCAACAGCCGGCGCTGCGCTCCGACGGCGCTATCCTTCCTACAGCCTGCAGGGGTCGCAGTTGGTCTATGAGAGCTGGCAGTCGCCGCCCGCCGAACCAGCCGGCCTGGTCCAGACAGCGGGTGAACTGGCCGGGGTCACGCTGGCGCTGTGTGACGCCGGCGTCTCGGCCCAGGCGGGCGGCTCGACCTGCGCCAACGCCAGCAGCCTGCAGGCGCTGCTCTCGCTCGACGCCCTGGCCGCGATCCACGGCACGCATCCGCTCTGGGCTGCCAACGGCCAAGTGATCTATCGCAGTTGCCCGGCATGGAATGGCCTGGAACGATGCGGCATCTACAGCACCCAGATCGCCACCGGCAGCGCGGGCCAACCCTCGTTTCCCACCCTGCTGACCTACCAGCCCTGGGCCTTTCCGAACGATACGAAGGATGGCTATCTGGCGCTGACGGGCCGCCAGGGTGAAGACTGGGAAGTCTATGCCCTGAGTCTGGATGGCAGTTGGATGGTCAACGTCTCGCGCAACGCGTCCGCGCAAGATGGGCTGGCCGCAATCTCGCCGGACGCGCACTGGATTGCGTTTGTCTCCAACCGTGGGGGTAAATGGGCCGTCTGGGCGGCGTCGCTGCCCGGCGGCAGCGCCCAAAAGCTCTTTGACCTGCCGAGCAGTGGCGCTTGGGCCACCGACGAGCAGGAGTGGGTACGCCAACGGATTGCCTGGGGCCAATAGCCACGGCTCACGGTGAGGCCGCTATCCTGGTTGTGATCTGGGCTGTTTGCTGGATCACTGTCTGGGGCAAGCGTCCCAATTTATCACCTGGGGGCGGCTGCCCCCATTTATCGCCTGGGGAGCCTATGAACACCACGCCAGCTACCGCTGCTTCCACCCAAGAACTGCACCGCCGCAAGACGGTTGCCCGTGCGGCGCGCGCCGGTCGTCGGCCCACATCCGGCAATGGCACGGGGCCTGCGCCGCGCTCCGACCTGAAGATCGCCTATCTGGTCTCACGCTTTCCAAAGCTGACCGAAACATTCGTGCTCTATGAGATGCTGGCGCTGGAACAACAGGGGATCGAGATGGAGCTATACCCGCTGCAGCGTGAGCAGACCCAGGTGATCAACGCCGAGGCGCTGCCCTATGTGCAGCGTGCCCACTTTCAGCCGTTTGTCAGCCGGCTGATCCTGCTCGCCCATCTGTACTATCTGAAGCATGCCCCGCGCGCCTATTGGTCGACGCTGTGGACAATGCTGCGCGCCAACTGGGGCAGCTTGCGTATGTTCGGCGGCGTCTTGGCCTTCTGGCCCAAGGTGGTCTATTTCGCCCGCCACATGCAGGAGAAGGGGATCACCCATCTGCACGCCCACTTTGCCAGCCACCCGGCGGCAGCCGCCTTTGCGGTTCACCGCCTGACCGGCATCCCCTACAGCTTTACGGCGCACGGCTCCGACCTGCATCGCGACCAGCATATGTTGGTGGAGAAAGTAGCCGAGGCCGCGTTTGTTGTCGCCATCTCAGAGTATAACAAACGCATGATTGTCGAGGTGTGTGGCGGGCGCTATGCCGATAAAGTAGACGTGCTGCACTGCGGCGCCGATACCAAGGTGTTTTTGCCGCGGCTGGAGCCGACGCCGTGTGACCGCGGGGAAGGGCCGCTGCAGATCCTCTGCATCGGCACGCTGCATGAAGTCAAAGGCCAGGTCTATTTGCTCGATGCCTGCCGGCTGTTGAAAGAGCGGGGCGTGGACTTCCGCTGTCACTTTGTGGGGGATGGCCCCGACCGGGCGGCGCTTGTCAAACACGCCGCGCAGATCGGCGTGGCGGATCGCGTCGAGTTCCACGGCCACCTCACGCGCCCCGACGTGGCCAAGCGGCTGCACAGCGCCGATGTGCTTGTGACCCCCAGCGTGCCTTCGCGCGACGGGCGGCGCGAGGGCATCCCCGTCGTGCTGATGGAAGCGATGGGCTGCGGGCTGCCCGTGGTCGCCAGCGACCTCTCGGGCATTCCCGAACTGGTCGAGGACGGCGTATCGGGCTATCTGGTCGCCCCGCGTGATGTGCAGGGGCTGGCCGATGCCGTGGAACGACTTTCGGCGGATGCGGAACTGCGCCAACGGCTGGGCCGGGCCGGGCGCACCCAGGTCTTCCGCAATTTTAACTTGCGCGTCAACGCCGCGGCGTTGGTCGAACGCTTCCGCAGAAAGGCGGAACAACCATGCGCTTGATGCTTTTTTGGGGCGCGGCGGCGCTGGCTGCCTACACCTATATCGGTTTTCCGCTGCTCGTCGTGCTGCGCGGCCTGGTGCGGCAGCGCAGCTACCGGAGCGCAGCGATCGAACCCACGGTGAGTTTGATCATCGCCGCCCACAACGAGGCCAAATCGATCCGCGGCAAGCTGGAGAACGTGCTGGCGCTCGACTATCCGGCGCACCGGCTGGAGGTCGTGATTGCGTCCGACGGCTCGACCGACGGCACCGATGCGATCGTCCAAGAGTATGCGGGGCGCGGCGTGCGGCTGTTGTCGCTGCCCCGCCAGGGCAAAGCGCCGGCGCTCAACGCCGCGGTCGCCGCGTCCACGGGCGAGATCCTGGTCTTTTCGGATGCCAACAGCATCTATGCGCCCCAGGCGATCCGCGCCTTGGTGCGGCCTTTTGCCGACCCCGCGGTCGGCGGCGTGGCGGGCAATCAATGCTATCTCAAACAGGGCGCGGCGGGCAAGGTCAATGCGGGCGAGCACAGCTATTGGGATTTCGACCGCAAGCTCAAAGAGTATGAGAGTAGGGCGGGCAACACGATCTCGGCCACGGGCGCGATCTATGCCATTCGCCGCACGCTCTTTCAGCCCGTCCCCGGCGGCGTCACCGACGACTTCACCCTCTCGACGGGGGTGATCGCCCAGGGGCGGCGGCTGGTCTTTGCGCCGGATGCCATCGCCTATGAGCCGGTCTCCGGCACAAGCGAGGCGGAGTTTGCGCGCAAGGTGCGGGTGATCACGCGCGGGCTGCGCGCCGTGCAGTTGCGCAGTGAACTGCTGAACCCGTTCCGCTATGGCTTCTATGCGCTGCAACTGTTTTCGCACAAGGTGCTGCGCCGGTTGGTCGTGCTGCCCCTGCTGGTGCTGGCGCTGGTCACCCCCCTGCTCTGGGCCAAGGGACGCCTCTATCGCTTAGCGGCGCTGGCCGAGGCGCTGTTTGCCGGGCTGGCTGCCGCGGGCTATGGGCTGCAGCACACGCCGCTGGGGCGGAAGAAGCCGTTTGCGATCCCATTCTATTTTGTCATGGTCAACTTCGCCGCGCTTCTGGCGGCGCTCAATGTAGTGCGCGGCCGCAAGATTGAGCGGTGGGAGCCTCAGCGCGTGGCCGAGTGAGGCGCGCCGCTGGGACTGACGGCCACAGGATAGTTGCCTCGCTAGGCTTGCACAGATAGCTGGTACAGATAAAGGTGTACAGACAGGTTTATACAGACAGACTTGAAGATTTGTATTGCGAAGATTTGTATTGCTATGGAGAGAGGTGTGTTTGTGACAGGTATCAGACTGAGGCAAGAGCTGGATAGGCAGGTGCGGCGGCACACGCGGCACACGAGAATCCCCCCCTCCCTGCTTCTGCTCTGGACAGCGTGGATTGTGTTTAGCATCGCGGCATGCGGGGCGCGCCCGGCCAAGCCTGCCTCATTGGATGCGCCCGCGGTGGAGTCGCCCTATGCAGACCCGCCGCTGGCGAGCAGCGCAGCGGGCGCGCAGATGGAACTGGTTTCCATAGAGCCGGACGAAGTCCAACTGCCGATCGTGATCTCGCCCAACTCTGGACCGTCGGGCGCTGCGACCGGCTCGCGCGGTTATCTGACCACGCCGCAGGAGTTGAAGGTCATCGCCGCCAAGGCCAAGCAAGGCATCCAACCCTATGCCAAGGCCTATGAGAATGTGATGGCAGTCGCCAACGAGAAGTGGGACTACAACCTAGACAGCAAGGAGACGTGCCGCAACTCGGACACGCCCAAGTGGATCGACGACAACGAGGGCATCCCCCGGCTCTACGCGCGGGCGTTGGCCTATCAACTGACCGGCGATGAGCGCTATGCCGCCGAGGTGCGCGCCATCCTGGAAAGAGTCATGACCGAGGTCAAGACGATCGACATCAAGGATCAGCAGTGCCGGCTCAACTTCGGCTGGGGAACGCCGGAACTGGTGGCTTCTGCCGACCTGATCGACGATTACTGGGCCAACCTGAACTGCCGAGGGCCGCTGAGCACACTCTATACAAACACGACGGTCGGCGGCGGAAAGTGCAAGGCGCTCTTCCAAAACTGGCTGGTCAAAAATCCCTATTACATCGTGTCGCTCTCGGCGGCGGAGAGCAACAGCAACTGGGGGGCCGCCGCCACCGCTACCACGGCCTATATTGCCGACTATCTGTGGGATCGGCCAGAGGTCACGTTGATCCACCGGCAATCGCCCAAGGTGAACAACGGCGCGGAGATGAAGTTTACGCCGTCGGAGGCGTATGCCTATGCCAATCAACGGATGTTCGACCGCATGAACGGCTACAGCGTCGACTATCACGGCTCCAACTCCTGTGACTTTTTGTCCGGCCCGCAGCAGAGCAACGAGTGGACGCCGGTCAAATCGCAGATCACCGAGAACGGCATCATCCCGGAAGATGCCCGCCGCGA
>QEUY01000403.1 GCA_003577365.1 Chloroflexota bacterium
GGCGGGAACGCTCTGGTGGCTTTTGTGATCTGCGGCTTGGATGCTGGCTCACCAGCCTTCGCGCCGCGATCGGTTACGATCCATTTATGACCACTTTGACCTCTACTCAAGCGCCGGTCGCGCCCATGGCTGCCCCGATTTCGGCGCGGGCGCGCTATACCGAAAATGTCTATTTTCAAGACGGGCGGCTGCTGACAGGTATCCTCACGGCGTTGCTCTATTTGATCTTGGCTACGTCGCTGGATGCGGCGGGCTATGTCTCCTCGATGGCGCTCTTGGTGCCTGTAACGCTGGGCGCGCTGCTCTTGGGCTTCTTGATGTCCTACAGCCGTTTCGACGGCTTTTTTGCGCTCTCACACAGCATGTTCACCGGGCTGGCCTGGATCCTCTATCTGATGAGCGGGCTGGTCTCGCGCGATGAGATCGCGCCCTTTCTCAGCAATGGCATCCCGGAGATCCAGGCCAAGGCCTATTTTGTGCTGCTGCGCTGGCTGAACTGGATCGACGCCGCGCTCAACAATGTGGCGAGCAACGACAACTACATCTTTATCTTTGAGATGTGTTTTCTGGTCTGGTGGCTCACCTATCTGGGGGTCTGGTCGATCTTCCGCTACGGCTACACCTGGCGGGCGGTGATCCCGGCGGGCGTGGTGCTGCTGATCAACACCTATTATGCGCCCAAGCCGATCTTGGGCTTTTTGGTGGTTTTCTGCCTGGTGGCGATGATCCTCTTTGTGCGCACCAATTTGGCAGAGCAGCAGTTGCGCTGGCGCGAGCAGCGCGTCCACTTCAGCCAGGATGTGACCTTCGATTTTCTGCGCAATGGGCTGGCCTACAGCGTGATCGTGGTGGCGCTGGCCTGGCTGATCCCAGGGTTGGGGCGCAGCCTGGAAGTCCGCACGGTGATGGAGCCGCTCAACGAGCAGTGGGAAGAGACCACCGAGCGCATGAACCGGCTCTATCAAGGGTTGAACCGGCAGACGCGGCCGACCTCGGCCACCTTTGGCCGCACGTTGTCGCTGGGCGGCGCGCGCAATGTGGGCGATACGCCGATCTTTCAGGCCAGCACCCCCAGGGGGCGCTACTGGCGCGCCGTGGTCTATGACACCTATACGGGCCGGCAGTGGTTGAACACCGGCGAGGTCGAGGCCGAGTATGATGCCGGGCAGCCGGTGCCGGTCGGCGACTGGCAACTGCGCGAGCCGGTGACGCAGACGATCACGTTGCTCTCGCCGGTGGGCAATTTGATCTTTGCCGCGCCCGATATTGCACGCGTGGACGTGCCGATCGCCGCTTCGGTGCGCCCGCTGCCTGTCACCACTGCGGCGGGCGAGGAGTCCTTCGAGGTGGTGATGGCCCGTTCGCGCCGCCCGCTGGAGGTCAACGAGCAGTATCAGGTGGTGAGCATGCAGACGGCCATCACGGAGCGGGCGTTGATCGAGGCCTCGACCGAATATCCGGATGCGATCCGCGAGCAGTATCTGCAACTGCCGGAGAACTTCTCCGAGCGGGTGGCGGCGGACGCGGCCGCGATCACCGCAGGCGCGGCCACGCCCTTTCAAAAGGCGCGGGCGATCGAGAGCGCGCTGCGCAACACGATTCCCTATAACGACAACATCGAAGCGCCCCCGCCCGACCGCGACCCGGTGGAATATTTCCTTTATGACATCCGCGAGGGCTACTGCGACTATTACGCCACGGCCATGGTGGTGATGCTGCGCAGCTTGGGCATCCCGTCGCGCGTGGTGAGCGGCTATGCCGAAGGGGTCTATGACCCCGAGACGGGGCTGTTCACTGTGACCGAGCGCGACGCGCATACCTGGGTGGAGGTCTATTTCCCCGGCTATGGCTGGATCGAGTTTGAGCCGACCGCAGGCGAGACACAGCTCAACCGGCCTTCGGGCGATGAGGAGGTGCAAACCGACCTGCTCAGCGAGCAGATGCCCCAGAACAGCGAGGCGTCGCCGTCGCAAGACCCAATGATGGACGAGATGCAGGACCCGTATGCCAACGCCGCGCTGGCGCAGCAGGCCGCGCTGGAAGAACAGGCGCGGGCGCGGCGGGTGTGGTGGCTGTGGGCGATTGTGACGCCGATCCTGCTGCTGCTGGGCGGCTGGCTGATCTGGCGTACACGTATTAGCGGGCCGACGGCCTTTGACCCGGAACTGCCGCCGCTGCTTTTTGAGCGGCTGCAGCGTTGGGCGCAGCGGCTGCGGTTGATGGGTCCGGCCAGCCAGACGCCCTATGAGCAGGCGCAGCGCATGGGCCAGGCGCTGCCCGAAGGGCGCACGCCGATCGAGTCGATCACCGAGAGCTATGTGCGCTATCGCTTTGGCCGCCACGATCTGTCTGCAGGGGCGGGCGTCAACGGCGAGGGCGTCCCGGTCGGGATGCCGCCGGCGGGCATGGTCGCGACCGGCGAGACGGGCGACCCGTTGATCCTGTCATGGCAGAGCCTGGAGCCGGTGTTGTGGCGTGCCTGGGTAAACCGCTTGCTGCGGCTGGGCAGGCGGCGCAGGCAGGCCGCCTCCACGCCGCCGGACGCGGGGTGGGGAAACGAAGTAGATTAGCGCAATGGAAGCGAGATAGATGCACAGCCGGGACGAGCTTCGCCCCGGCTGTGTGTATTGGGGTGAGGATGTCGTCCATGCGCGGGCTTGATTGTAGATGCAGTTTTCATTGCTACTTGCGGCGCACAAACAAGCCCGCTTGAGCGGGCGTCGTCGTTTAGTCAGGTCGTTGACGGCCTGGCGCTCGTCCGCCGCGAACGTGCTCGCCCTTATTGCACGGGCGTGAGCAGGGCGACCTGCGTCTCTTCGGGCAGACCGCTCTTGGTGACCTTAAGCAGCTCCTGTGGGTCGGGCGCAGAGACGCCCAGCTCGCGCAGGAACTTATCCACCGGTTCAAGGCTGCGCGCCCACGCGGCGGTCAGTTCCGGCTGGTAGTAGTGCATGGGGATGACGATCTTCGGCTCGAACATGCCGATGACCTCGACGGCGCGCGTGGGGTCCAGCGTGTCGCCGCCGCCGACCGGCACCAAGAGCACATCCACTTCGCCCACGTTCAACTCTTCGATTTCGGACTGCGCCGGCGCTTCGCCCAGATCGCCCAGATGGCCCACGGTGAGGTCGCCAAACTCTAGAAAAAAGATGATGTTGCGCTCCAGCGGCTGGTCTGGTTGCCGGCGGTGATAGGTCGTCGCACCGGTGATAAAGACGTTGTTGACCTCATATTCGCCCGGCCCGCGGATGATTTTGGGTTCGCCGGTCACCCGTTCGGCGCTGTTGTGGCCGGGACGTTCGTGGCTGATGGTGACGATGTCGGCGCGCACTTTGGGCAGTTGCAGCCCCACGCTGCGGTCATAGGGGTCACAGATGACGGTGACGCCGCCCTCGCGGATGCGAAAGCAGGAAAGCCCGTACCAGGTAATATCCACGGATGGCTCCTTATATAGCTGACCTTGCCCCGGCAGCCAGACGCAGCCGCGCGCCGGGGGCAAGGATGGCAAAACCGAACAGATGTTTTGTGTGAATCTTACACCAAAGCGGGCTGCAAGCCAAGATCGCCGGTGACCGGCGGACTGGGGGATCGGCGGGTTGGGGGAACGGTTGCGGTCTCTCTGGCCCAGTGATATGATACGCCCGGTCGAGCCGACCGGCCGCGCCAATCGACAGGTGGGCCGGTGCATACAATCCATGCGTAAGGAGTTCAGAGGGTATGCAGCGTGAGGAGTTCCGTAAAGTTGTGGAGGACCAGGTCAACCGCTCATTGGCCGAAAGCGGCGTGCTGATCACCGCCATCCCGGCAGATCAGCTGCGTGCTCTGGTGCAGGCAATGGCCGATGGTCTGTTTGCCGTGTTTGATGCGCTGGAGGAGGAAGACATGGCCCCGCCGATGAACCGCAAGACGGCGGGCGAGGGAGCGCCGGGGCCGGCGGCCCCCTCTGGCGGCCACGCCGGAGAGGTCGATCTGTGGCACGGGCGGCCCTATTTGACCATCGGCACACGCTATGAGTTGACTTCGCAGCGGCTGCGCATCCATCGCGGCATCTTGGGCAAACGCATCGACGAGATCGAACTGATCCGTGTGAAGGATACACGCATGAAGCAGCATATGGGCGAGCGGATGCTCAACGTGGGCGATGTGAGCGTGATCAGCGCCGATGCCACGACGCCGGAATTTGTGCTGCACAATGTACGCAACCCGGTCGAGGTGCGCGAGTTGATCCGCAAGGCGGTGATCGACGAGAAGGCGCGGCGCGGGCTGCGTTACCGTGAGGACATCGGCGAGGAGCAAGGGTAACGCCATGGCGCAGGGTATGTCTGATCTGGCGGCGAAACGCGCCGCGATGCTGGCCGCGGTTCAGGCGGCAGGCGATCTGATTTTGCAGATGCAGGCCGAGGGGTTGAAAAATGTGCGCGGCAAGTCAAACGAGATCGACCTGGTGACCGAGGCGGACGTGGCCGCGGAGCAGGCGATCCGCACGGCGCTGGCGGCGCGCTACCCCGGCATCGGCTTTTGGGGCGAGGAGAGCAACCAGCCGCCGGCAGAGGCGGCCTTTTGGGTGGTGGACCCAATCGACGGCACGATCAACTTTGCCAACGGGCTGCCCTATTGTGCGGTCAACATCGCGCTGCAAGA
>QEUY01000404.1 GCA_003577365.1 Chloroflexota bacterium
CGCGGCTGGGCAGGTGAAAGTGGCAGATCTCCAGTGTGCGGATACTGGCGCTCGCCAGCCGCGCCGGCAGGTCCAGCAAAGGCAGGCCCTGGCCCGCCGCTGGCGGCGCGGGCCGGTCGGGGCCATAGGCAGGCGGGCGGCCCAGCGTGCGATGCAGGCTCCACGTCGAGACCGATATCCGGCGTGGCGATGTCGGCATAGCGAGTTCCTTTTTCAAGCTCCTGTTTGCGGTGCGCTCGGCTTGAAAAACGCTAGGCTGTGGCGACGCGCAGCGCCGCGCGCGCCTGAAACCAGCCCCACAACGCTGTAACCACCAGCCCCAGCGCGCCGGACATCAGAAAGAGCGGTTGGATGCCCAACTGCAACTGGTCAAGCGCGATGCCCGCCCAGAGTGTGCCGATCGACTGAATCAGCGTCAGGAGCGCAAACTCAAAAGCAAAGACGCGGCCGCGGAAGCTGTCGGCCACGATGCGCTGCAGCAGCGCGCTCGAAAAGACCCACAGCGACCCGCTCCCCAAGGAGCGCAGCAGCGTGGCGACGATCACCCAGGCCAGCGAGGGCGCGGCCCCCAACCCCAAGACGCCCAGACTGAGCAGCGAAAACCCCAGGCCGATCCCCCACAGCAGGCCATTGCGCGCATCGCCGACCCAGCGGCGCAAAAACAGCGGGCCAAGCCCGGTGCCCACCCCTACTGTAGCGTAGATGATCCCCAAGGTCAATGTGCCGTCGCCGCGCAAGGGAAAGAGCTGTTCGGCCATGGGGATTTCCAGCACGTTGACGACGCCATAGATCAGCGCGCCGCCCGCCTTGACCAAGCTCAGGCCCAAGATAAAGGGCCGCCCGCGCAGATAGCCCAGGCCGTCGACAAGCTGAAACAGCCCGGTGCGCACCTCGCCCGCCGGCTCGGCGCGCGGCACATAGCCGATGCGCAACACAAACCAGGCCGACACCAAAAAGGTAAGCGCGTCCAGAACAAAGGCCGTGGTCACGCCAAAGGCCGCCGCCGCTACCCCGCCGATCAGCGCGCCGACGGCCATCATGGTGCTCCAGGTGAAGCCGTCGAGCGCGTTGGCGGTCACCAGGTCGGCGGGGGGCACGATGTTGGAGAGCAGCGCCGAATGGGCCGGGGTGTAGAGCGAACTGAGGACAAACTGCACCACGGTCAGCACATAGAGCAGCCAGATATCCTCTGGCCGGCGCACCAACAGAAAGCACAGCACCGTGACGGCGCGCAGCACGTCGGTCAGCACCATGATCAGGCGGCGTTCATAGCGATCCGCCAGCACCCCGGCAAAGGGACTCATCAGAAAGACCGGCAGAAAGCGCGCCAGAAAGAGATAGCTCACCGCCGTGCCTGCGCCGGTCAACGAGGTGATCAGCGCGGCGGAGGCGAGCAGGTTAAACCAGTCGCCCAAATTGCTGACAACCCGCGCCAGCCACAGATTGCGATAGGCAGGGTTGCGGCGCAGAAGCGCGCTATATTCCGTCATGACAGCCCCGGTGACAAGCGCAGCGCCCGCGCGGGCCGGCCAACCCTCGGCGAAGCGGCGCGCGGGCGTCGCGAATCGAAGCGATACAGTGAATCCATCTACGGTTTAGCCAGGCGCAACGCCGCCCGCGGGCTGGGCAGCCTGCGCGCCGCGGCGCATCCGCCGCAGAAGGGCAAGCCCGCGCGGCATGGCCTCGGTGTAGAGCCGGTAAAGCTGCGGCTGGACCGGATAGTCCCATGCGCCGATGTGGCGACGGAACTCGGCGCCAAAGCCCTGTTTGAACTGCCAGACCCCTTGCAGGCCGTCGTCGGGGTCATCCGGATCAGCAGGCGCGCCCCACCAGTCATAGCGCGTGCAGCCGTGCGCCCTGGCCCAGCGCATCGCCTCCCACTGCAGCAGATAGTTGGGCATGTCGCGGCGGCGGCGCTCGCTGCTGGCCCCGTAGAAATACCAGGCCGTATCACCATAGCGCAGCAGAAAGAGACCGGCCACAGGGCGATCCTCGTCGGGATGCTCGGCCAGGAGCAGCGCGCCGCCTGCTGGGTTTTCAGGCTGCGCCGCGGCGCGCAAAAACGTGGTCCAGGCGGTCCGGTAATAGGCATAGGGCCGGATCAAAAAGCCGTCGCGCGCCCCTGTCTCGGCATAGAGGTCATAGAAGGCATGCAGATCCGGCTCGCCGCCGCGCCGGATGGCGATGCCGCGGCGTTCGGCCAAGCGAATGTTATAGCGCCACTTGCTCTTCATCCGCTCCAGCAGCGCGTCCTCGCCAACTGTCAGGTCGCTCCAGGCCGTGTTCTTGAACTGCACCTGGCCGGCGCTGAAACGCCAGCCGCGACGCTTGAGCAGGTTGCGCAGGCGAATCCCTTCGTCGGCATACTCCTCGACATCGGGGTCGATCTTGACAAACAGACAGCCGGCGCGCCGCGCCTGCGCCTCGATCTGCGCCAGCACCTGCTCGGCTAATTTGACATCGCTCCAGTCCAGGACCGGCCCCTTGGGGACATAGCCCACGGCCAGCGGCAGACCGTCCGCCAGCCGCCGTGTAAGCAGTTGGGCCGCAGCCACGGGCGCGCCCAACGGTCCGTACCAGGCCCAGGCCGCGGCCTGCCAGCCGGTCTGCGCCTTGACGCTGCCCCACTCCCAGCTTTGCAGCACATGCGCGCCGCCCAGATCGGCCAAGGTCGCCCGCCACTCGGCCGGGTAGCCCACCTCGCGCTGCGCCAGCGCATCGGCGGCGACATCGCCGCGGGCGTGGAGACGCCCCAGGGCGGCGCGGCCCAGCCGCTGTGCGTCCATGCCCAGATAGAAGAGCCGCGCGCCCACGGGCTGGATCGCCTTGTCCCATGTACCGACATGGCGCACGACCTCGCCGCCAAAGCCCTGCTTGAAGCGATAGACGCCCCACAGCCCTTGGCTGGGCAGCGCGTCCAGGTCTACCGGGATCGCGTCCACGGGCACGCCGCGGCCGTCGCCGCCGGCGAGTCCCAGCGCCAGTTGGCCGATCTCGTCGGGGATGCCCCAGAAGTCATAGCGTCGCGCGCCGCGCGCCCTGGCCCAGCGCATCGCCGCCCATTGCAGGGCGTGGTTGGGCATACGGTTGCGCTGGCGGCTGCTGCTCGCCCCCCACAGATACCAGGCCGTGGGGCCGCAGGCGGCGACGACGATGCTCGCCAGTGGTTCGCCGCCATATTCGGCCAGCAGAAATGCGCCCCAGCGCGGGCAGAGCAGGTCATAGGCCGCGGCGTAATAGTCGGGGCTGTGCAGGGCAAAGCCATCGCGGTCGCCGGTCTCGTCCATCAGCCGAGAAAAGATCGGCAGTTCATAGCGCGCCAGCGGGCGCACGCCGACGCCCTTGCGTGCGGCCAGCCGCACGTTGTAGCGCCACTTGCTTTTCATGCGCTGCAAGACCGCATCCTCGCTCCCCTCCAGCGAGAGCACCACCGTGCTGGGCGGCTGGACAGTCTGGGCGCTGGGCCGGTAGCCATGATCCCAGAGCAGGGCGCGGTGGCCGGGGCTGTCGGCCAGTTCCGGCTCCAGGCGCAGCACCGCCGCGCCTGCCTGCCGCGCCTCCTGCTCCAGCGCGGCCAAGACGCGCGCCGTCAGCGCAGCGTCGCCCCAGTCCACCACCGGGCCGCGCGGCACATAGGCGACGCTCAGCCCGGCGACGCGCCGCAGCAGCAGCGATGCCCCTGCCTGGATCGTGTCGCCCTGGCGCACCAGCGCCAGCCGGCGCTCCCAGCCAAAGCGCGCTTTGAGCGCAGCCCAGGCGCTGGTCTGCAAAAGCTGCGCCTGAGAATGGCTCTCGACAAACGCATCCCAGGTGGTATCTATGGCGTTCCCGCCATTGGCCGCGCCACCGGCTGCGCCAACCGGGGCGGCAGAAGATTGAAGTTGGTCAAGCATGGCTGGTATCATACCATCGCCCCTTGCGGGGTCTCTAATCAAAGAACTGCAAACGGACTCTACACCGTGCGGCTTGTGCCTCTGTAGCAGAAGGATTTATGATGTCTACCCCGCCGCCTGCCCCATCCCCGCTATCGTCCCCGCAGGTCATCGTCGAAGCCGTGCCCAACTTCTCTGAAGGGCGGCGGCCGGAGGTGGTGGACGCCATTGCCGGCGCCATCCAAGCGCCGGGCGTGTACCTGCTCGACCGCAGCAGCGACTGGGACCACAACCGCTCGGTGTTGACCGTCGCCGGTGCGCCGGAGGCGGTCGTCGAGGGGCTGTTTCGTGCGGTGCGGGCGGCGGCCTTGTTGATCGATCTGCGTGAGCATCGCGGCGCGCACCCACGTCTGGGCGCGGCGGATGTCGTGCCGCTGGTGCCGATCCAGGGGATCACGCTGGCGGCGTGCGCTGTGCTGGCGACGGCCTTGGGGCGGCGCATCGGCGAGGAGTTGGGGTTGCCGGTCTATCTGTATGAGGCCGCGGCCACGCGGCCCGAACGGCGCAACCTGGCGGATGTGCGCCGCGGGGAGTATGAGCGGCTGGTGCAGGAGATCCACTTGCCCGGCCGCGCGCCCGACTTTGGCCCGGCGCAGGTCGGCCCCGCGGGCGCGGTGATCGTGGGCGCGCGGCCCTTTCTGATCGCCTACAACATCTATCTGCAGACGAGCGATGTCGGGATCGCCAAAGCCATCGCCAAAAGCCATCGCCAAAGCGATCCGCGAGAGCAGCGGCGGGCTGCCCGCGGTCAAAGCGATCGGGCTGCTGGTCAACGGGCAGGCGCAGGTCAGCATCAACCTAGCCGACTTCACACGCACGCCGCTGCATGTGGTGATGGATGCGGTAACAGAACTGGCAGCGCAGGCCGGCGCCGCGGTCGACCGCAGCGAGTTGATCGGGCTGATCCCTCAGGATGCGATGCTCCAGGCCGCGGCGCACTACCTCAAGCTGCTCGATTTTCACCGGCTGCGCGTGGTGGAAAACGCCATTCAGGCCGCCCGCT
>QEUY01000405.1 GCA_003577365.1 Chloroflexota bacterium
GGTGCATGGATCAGCACCAGATCAATTGGGGACACATCAGCCTCCTCGCCGATGTGTATTGTATCCCGGCTAGCGTGTCACAGCAATCCGGCTGGGTTGCGGCACTATGCAGGAGCTAGGTACTGAAGCTGCTAGGCAGACTGACAAAGGTTGAGAACGCTCACAGAGTTGCGGCTTCGGTTCGAGCACACGAGTTGATTGACAGCCAGACGCAATGGTGCTATCTATGTACTGCAACTGTGCAAACCATTTCCCCGTTGTTGAAAGGAAAAGGCTCCCCCATGAAAGCTGCAAAGTTCTCCTTGCTCTTTATGCTTTGCCTGATCATTTGGTTTGCCGCCCTGTCCACAGCCGGAGTCCAGCCTGTCAATGCGCAAGGTTTTGTCAATGTTCCTATCTTTATCCCCCCATCTCCCTATACATACAGCATGTCGATCACGAACCTATCGAACGAGCAGGCAGATATCGGCATAGTTCTCATTGACATCGGCACTGGGCTTGAAATCCAGCAGTTACAGGAGATGATCGGACCAGGTCAGAACATAACATTCTTCGGCAGTCAGTTTGATCTGGATGAAGGAGAGTTTATATTAGCGCGTGTATCCGCCAGCATCTCCCTCAGCTTACTGGAGATCAAGACCTACTCGATTGGTTACGATCGACAGCGATTCATCGATGGCGGCGATGGCGGAAATAAGTTTGTCCTCAGCCCGTACAACCCAATTACAGAAGCTCCTGACGCCCAAGCCGTGACAGCAGCCGAACCCTTCTCCCTCACGGTCAATGTGGGCGACACGGTGAACTGGATCCGAGTGGATGGCGAGCACAATGTGGTAGCGGACGATGGGAGTTTCAACAGCGGAGAACCATCCGATACATGGCTTGCCTTTTCCCACACCTTCAACGAAGCAGGTCTCTTTCCCTATCATTGTTCCGCCCACGGAGGGCCGGGTGGGGTGGGCATGTCCGGCATCATTAACGTGGTGGGGAGTGATGAGCCGCCCACCCAATCCGAGGTATTTCTACCAACTCTGCTAAAACCACTCTAAAGAGAGCAGGCGTGGCACTAGGGCGTTCAGCGGGCTAAGCAGTAGAAGATTAGTGACCGGTCATACGGTTGCGCCCGTGGCACTGTTTAAACTTGCGCCCGCTGCCGCAGGGGCAGGGGTCGTTGCGCTGCGCCGTGGCAAAGCGGCGCAGCAGCGCACCCTCTTCTTCGGCCAAGATGCGCATGACATTGGCGGGCGGGCGGCGCGCCGCCAGTTCCGCCGCCATGATGCGCATGGGCCGGTCGATGTGGGTGAAAAAACGCTTGAAACCGTCACACAGATAGTTCAGCCCCGGCTCGCCGTCGGGCGTGGTCAGGATGCGGTCCTTGGGGCAGCCGCCGTTGCAGATAAACCGCACCTCACATTCGCGGCAATAGCGCGGCAGCGTGTCGCGCTTGTCCAGCCCAAACTGGCGCTGGCGTGCAGACCCCACCATCTCCAGCAGCGGGATCTCTTGGATGTTGCCCAGCCGGTAGCGCGGTTCGACAAAATGGTCGCAGGCGTAGAGGTCCCCATTGTGCTCCATCGCCAGCGCGTCGCCGCAGGTCTCCTGGAAGACACACAGCCCCGGTGGCAGACCCGACCAGGCCGCCAACGCCACGTCGAAGATCTGCACAAAGATGCGCCCCACATCGCGGCGCACCCACTCGTCGAAGATGGCGCAGAGAAAATCGCCATATTGCGCGCCGGTCAGTGAGCGGTCGGTGACCTCGCTGCCCTCTTGGAAGCCGGTCTCGTTGGCGCGCTCGACGATGGGGATAAACTGCATAAAGCGCGTGCCCGCCTCGTCGCGCAGGAAGCGGTAGACCTCCAGCCCATGCCCGACGTTACCGGCGTGGACGGTGGTCAGGATGTTGAACTCGACGCGGTGCTTCTTGAGCAGCTCCAGCCCCGCCATCACGCGCTGAAAGGTCGGTTTGCCGCCCTTGTCGACGCGGTAGCGGTCGTGCAGCGGCTGCGGCCCGTCGATGCTGATGCCGATCAAAAAGTCGTGGCTGCGAAAGAATCGACACCAGTCATCGTCGAGCAATGTGCCGTTGGTCTGAAAGGCGTTGTGGATGCGCATCCCCGGCTTGCGATAGCGCTGCTGCAGCGCCACGGCGCGCTTAAAGAACTCCAGCCCCATCAGCGTCGGCTCGCCGCCCTGCCAGGCAAAGGTGACTTCGGGGACAGCCTGCGCCTCGATATACTGGCGCGTGTACTCTTCCAGCAGGTCGTCGCTCATGCGGAAGCGGCTGCCGGGATAGAGCGTTTCCTTGGAGAGAAAATAGCAGTAGGTGCAATCCAGGTTGCAGATCGCGCCGCGCGGCTTCATCATGACGTGAAACACAGGCGGCGGCGCCGCGCCCGGCAGCGCGGTGGGCAGGGTCGAGAGTTCTTGCATCAAGCGTGCCTATCGTCTTTAGCGATCACTCCAGAACGACAGCTTCAGTAGAATCGACTGTACCCATAGTGATGTAGGAGACCCAGCCAATCGTCTCACCAGGCTGGGCGCTGACCCACGGGGAAGGCCCCAACAAGATTTCCTCTTCGCCCAGCAAGGCATAGGTCTGCGGGTCCAAGAAGAGCGTGCGGTGCGTGGTCGTCTCGTTCATGGTTCCGCTATAGCTCAGTGCCAGCGCGGGCCGTCCTTGACGGTCTTCGGCCTGTTGCGCTATCTCGACCCCCTCGATTGCGCTGCCCACCTGATAGAGGGCCTGGCGCACCTCCAGGCTGCGGGGCTGCTCGCGCAGGAGATCGCCTACCACCGTGAACATTTGCCAGGGCAGCGGGTTGCCGGTAGCCTCGGCGATCTGCTGCACCTGCTGCGTCAGGGCCGCGACGTCGCTGGGCAGGTCGGCATACTCCGGAGGCAGACTCAGGCTGCCGGGGGCAAAGGTCTCATCCATCGAGCTTCCCATCTGCGGCGCACCGGCGGCTTCCCAGGCGGCGCGTTCCGCTTCGCTGAAGAAGAGAGGTGCCCCCGCCTGCTGTTGAATACGCCCTGAGCCGTCTGTACCCGACCAGAACTGGCGCGCCTGCGGCACAAGCGCAGTCAAACGCTCGGCGTCTGATAGGGCAAGCGTAGCCAAGAACGCGCCTTCGGATTGGGTGTAGTAATACTCGACGGCGGCTTCGGCCTGCTGTGTAGCCTGCGCTCCAGCCGGGGCGGTTCCTTCCGGTTCGACACCTAAGCCGGATGGTTGGGCGTCGGCGCGCAGGGTCATCAAAAACGTGTTGGGGCTGTCGCCCTTCTGCACAATGTAGAAGGTCGCCGTCCAGGGGTTGCCATTGGCATCGCTCAATCGCCATGCGCTCCAGGCGATGGCGTTGGCGCTGCTGGCGTCTAGTTGCTCCCAGCCCGCTGCCACCAGTTGCGCGTTGTAGTGCGCTGCCAATTCCTCCGCCGTCAGCACAGTTTGAACCTCGGCATCGGCAGAAACCATGGTACCGCCTCCGCCGCCACCGCTGGAACGCACTTGCGCGTTCGGGGGCGGCGCAAGCTGGGGCAGGATGCCCGTCGTCACGCTCTGGTAGGGCACAGGTCCTTGAGTACAGATATCTCCCGGCGATGAACGGCTGATGTTGAGACGCATGACAGCCGGTTCATTTGCCAAGCTGGAAACACTCATGAAGACCACATACCGCCCGTCAGGGCTGCACAGGAACTCCGGCATGAACGGGTCACTGGGCAGAAAGACTTGACTGCCCAGGGCTGCATTGTTAGCCGGAACCGTACACCCTTGCGCCAAGCACGCCTGGCGCACCGCGTCGGCCAGCGCCTCCGGCGTGCCGCTGCCGGCGAGCAGAAGCAGGTTCTGCTCAAACTCCCCGCGCTGCACATAGCCGCCGATCACATCCACCTCGCCAGGCAAGGTGAGCGAGATTGGAAAATCCGCCGGCAGCGCACCGATCGTGACGGTGAGATAGCCGCCTGCCGGGCCGTAACCGGCTAACAGATGGCGCAGGAAGCGGCTGAGTGCTGCCGGGTCATCCGCACCGACGACGGTCACGGTCATCGGCTGCGATGCCATAGCCGGGAGCAGCATCGACGTGACCGACGGCTGGCCGGGCTGCACCGGCGCTGCGCTTTCTTGCTCGTCCTCTTCCTCCGGCTCTGCCGTGGGGCGTGGCCTGGGCTGTGCTGTGGGTCGCGGCGTGGGCCGGGGTCCATGCCCTGGGGTGGCGGTTGGCGTCGGCGTGGGTGGGACGGTCTGCGCCCGCGCTTCCTGGCCGGGGGAAACGCCCATCAGCACGAGCAGACCGGCCAAGAACAAGAAGCTCACCAAAACGAGTGAAAGCAGGCGTCGTCTAGGGGAACGCATCGATTCACCTCCTGATTGGCGTTGAGAACGGCGGGAGCGCCGGCAAAACGAAGAACGGCGGTATCCCCTCATCAACGACACCGGCGCGCCGGCAGTTCCCTAGCGGGAGATTCACAAAATAAACAACATACGCCCATTCGTAATATGCCCACTCGTAGCGGCGGTATGGGACAGCAGACTACGGTCCAGGATATGTCGTCTATTTTCGCAATCTTCCAGCGCTGCGCCTCACCAATTGTAGGGACAGGCCCCCGTGCCTGTCCGCATGCGTGCTG
>QEUY01000406.1 GCA_003577365.1 Chloroflexota bacterium
CCGTCACCGCCGCGACATGCTCCGCCGCCAGGTCCACCGCGTCGATCCGGCCCTGCGGCCCGACCTGCTCGGCCAGCAGAGGCAGAAAGCTGCCTGAGCCGCACCCGGCGTCGAGCAGGCGCCAGCCGGGCCGGAGACCCGCTGCCTCCAGCGTGGCCGTGTATTCTGCCGCGCACGCCTGATAGTGCAGATCGAGCCAGCCTGCTGCGGCCAGATCATGGCCGGACGAAGTCATGGTGAGGTGGTCGGTGGATGGTTCTGAACTAGACATGATCCCCTCGGAGCTCTCGGCGCACTGGAGTGATATGCCGCGCCTGGGCGTTCTGCGCATGGCGCATGGTGTCTATGGGCTGCCGCGCTAGGCCGGCTTACGCACCAGAAACAGATAGCGGTTGATGCTGAAGAAGTAGCCGCCCGTCGCCCCCAGTTCGTGCAGGTCGGCGCGCCACGCCGCCACTTCGCCCGGCAGGAGCCCCGGCTGTCCTTCGGCATAGGCGGCGATAAAGTCGATAATCCCATTCGATAATCCCATGGCTGTAGGTGTTCTCGCTCAGGGCGGGATTGAAGATCGTGTGTACGCCCTGCCATTCCATTTGGAAACCCGTGGCGCGCAGGAGGGGGGGCAACTGCCGCGCCAGCCGCGGGTGGGCGCAGTGCGCTTCAAAGGCCGCCAAGATGCGGCGCTGCCGGGCAAGGTCGCGGACATGCCAGATCAGCGTGTCCCAGTCGGTGTCCAGGATCAAGGCGCGGCCGCCGGGCCGCAGCACACGCCGCAGTTCACCCAGGGCCGCGGCCACGTCCGGCACATACTCATACACTTGGGTAGAGACGGCCGCGTCAAACTCGTCGTCGGCATAGGGCAGGTCTGTCACATCGCCCATGCCTAGATCAACCCAAGGGAAGCCGGCGCAGCGCCGTTGCGCCAGCTTCGCCATAGGCTGGCTGATGTCGATCCCCCTGACCTGGCCCGATGGGCCAACGGCCCTCGCCAGCTCTGCCGCCAACATACCCGGCCCCGCGCCCAGATCGGCGATGCGTTCGCCCGGTTGGGCCGCGATGCCTGCCAGCACCGAGCGGCGCTGCGCCACCATATCTGGCGTGGAATAGATGGCTTCGACACGCCGCGTCCACGCTTCGTCAAAATGGATTTGGTCGGCCATAGCGTCATATCCAGCATCGCCGGCGTCCCTCTGCCCGGCACACAGGATTCGGCTGCGTCACTCGACCAAGGTGTAAAACTCACGCCGGCCGCTCTCCACCAAGGGCTGCATTCGTTCGAACCAAGCGCCAAAGTCTGCGTGGCCGAAGATGTCCTGCGCCGCAGCTTCCCACGCGCTGAAGCTGTCATATTCGCCCTCGCTGACGACCGTAAAGAAGGGGCCGCTCAGGTCGGTGAGGACGCGCGCGTTGCGCCCCATGGGCCAGAACGCCTGCGCCTCTTTGAGCAACTGCACCAACTGGTCGCCCATACCGTACTTCGCCTGAAATACCCCGCGCACGACGATCATCGTTTCTCCTCCCCTGATCTCTTCTTGAACTTGGGTCAAAGCCGTATCCGATCTTAAGCCGCCAGCCTAACAGAAAGGCGTGACAAAAGCGTGACAAAGTGCTTGTCAACCGGCGAATTCGGCGCGATACTCAGGGCGCTTCTCCCCATTTTGTTCCCAAGGAATATATGGCACGGCTCATGCTGTACCTTCTCGGCCAATTTCACGCCACCCTCGACGGCCAGCCGCTGACGGCGTTCAAGACCGATAAGGTCCGGGCGCTGCTGGCCTATCTTGCCGTCGAACGCGGGCGTGCCCATCGCCGGGAGCCGTTGAGCAGCTTGTTTTGGCCGGAAGCTCCCGCCGACGCGGTGCGCGCCAATCTGCGCCAGTCGCTCTGCCGCCTGCGCGATGCCCTCCATGACCAAGGCCAGGTGCGCCCTTGGCTGCTGGTGACGCCGGAGGCGGTGCAACTCGACCCTGCCGGCGATTATTGGGTCGACGCGCTGGAATTTGACCATCTGCTGGCGCAGTGCAGCGGCCATCGTCATCGCAGCCTGGCCGGCTGCCGGGCTTGCGCCGAACGGCTGGCCCAGGCGGTCGCGCTCTATCGCGGGGAGTTCCTCGCCGGTCTGTGCGTCAGAGACAGCCCGGAGTTTGCCCAGTGGAGCCTTGTCCACCAGCAGACCTTGCACCGCAAGGTGATGGATGCGCTGCAACACTTGGCGCTACAGCAGGTGCAGCGCGGGGAAGCGGCGGCAGCCGAAGCCTATCTCCGGCGGCAGATCGCGCTGGAGCCTTGGTGTGAGCCGGCGCACCGGCAGTTGATGCGTCTCTATGCGGCGAGCGGGCAGCGCGGCGAGGCCGTGGCGCAGTATCGGTGCTGCCGCCGCGCCTTGGGGGAGCAGTTGGGGCTTGCGCCCGATAGCGAGACGACGGCGCTCTATGACTCGATCCGCGCCGGCCAGCCGTTCACCCTATCTGCTTGGCGAATCGAGAATGCACCCACGCCAAGCGCCCCGTTGGTGGGCCGTACTGACGAATTGGCGCGTATCGGCGAGACGCTGCAAAACCCGGACTGCCGGCTGCTGACGCTGGTGGGGCTGGGCGGCTGTGGCAAGACCAGCCTGGCCCGCGCCGCGGCGGCCCAGGAGATCGGCGCTTTCCGCGACGGCGTCTGCTTTTGTTCGCCGGCCTCTGCCAGCGCGGGCGCGCCGTCTGTATCTGTGCTCGCCCAAGCGTTCGGCCTCCCCGCCGCCCACGATGCCCAGGCGCAGGTGGTGCAGTTTCTGCGCCACAAAGAGATGCTGCTCGTCTTGGACGACCTGGAAGATCAGAGAGCGGCAGACTGGATTGCCCATCTGCTGCACGCCGCGCCGGGCGTCGTCATCTTGGCGACCAGCCGGCGCACGCTCGGCATCCGCGCCGAATGGCGCTTTGAGGTGCGAGGGTTGGCCTACCCGGAGCCGGACTGTTGCGCCGCCTGGCCGGATCTGCTGCGCTTCCCGGCGGTGCAGTTGTTTGTGCAGTGTGCCGGGCGGGCGCGGGCCGGCTTCACGCTCACCGAGCACAACGCGCCGCACATCACACGCATCTGCCGGCAGGTGGAGGGCCTGCCGTTGGCGCTTGAACTCGCGGCCTCGTGGGCGGGCATGATGGCGTGCGCCGAGATCGCGGACGCCATCGACGCCGGTCTGGATTTTCTGGAAACCACCTGGCGCGATCTCCCGGCCCGGCAGCGAAGTCTGCGCGCCAGCTTTGACGATAGCTGGGGCCGGCTCCGCCAAGAAGAGCAGGAAGCGTTGGCTTGTCTGTCGGTCTTTGGCGGGGAGTTCGGCCATGCCGCCGCCCGTGCAGTCGTGGGCGCGCTCTGTGCCCACCGCTGCCGGCAGGATGCCGCCGGCGAACGGCCTAGGCCGTCGGCAGGCTGTCTCTTTCGGGCCTTTGTCGAACAGGCCTGGCTATACGAGGTTGCGCCTGGGCGCTACCGGCTGCACGGTCTCTTGCGCCGCTATGCAGAGGAAAAACTCAGCCAGCACGCCGCCGAACACGCCGCGACCCGGCTGCGCTTCTGCGCCTATTTTGCCGGACTGGTGGAGCGGGTCGAGGCAGCGCGGGGAGGCCCGCAAGCAGAGGAGTGGCGTGAGCGCCTGCACCGCGAGCGCCACAACCTCGAGACCGCCCACACTTGGGCGCTTTCTCTGGCGGACGCCGCGCCAGAAGTGGCGGCCTGCCTGGCGCGTGCCCTGACTTTGTGCGGTGGGGCGCGGGGCAGCAGGCTAGGCGCGGCGTGGATAGCGGCGCAGCAGCCATGGCAGGAGGATGAACAACTGCCGGAGATGGAACCACGCGATCCGCCGGGGTTTGCGGACCGTCTGCAGGTGGATTGGAATCTCCCGGATCACGCCGCCGTGTGAGAGCACTTCCAGGGCGAAGATGCCACAGATGCAGGCACCCGGCAGTTGCAGCCGCCGCGCCAGGTCGGTGCGCAGGGCGCGCAGCCCCGTGCCCGAATCGCCCACCGGCCCGCGCAGCCCGGCCAACCAGGTCAACACCCGTTCCGAGGGGCGCGGCACGAGGTTGCGGTGGCCCTGCACCATGTCGGCTTGGCCGGTGAGAATGGGCGCAACCAGGCCGGGGATGGCCGTGACGGGGAACTCGCCGTCTGCGTCCACCACGACCACGACCTCGCCCTGCGCCTCGGCAAAGCCGCGTTTGATGGCGGCGATGTAGCCTTGGTTAGTGGGTTGGGTGATCACGCGCGCCCCGGCGGCGCGGGCTTCGGCGGCGGTGGCATCGCGGCTGGCGTCGTCGATCACCAGGATTTCGCCCACGACCCCTTGCAGCGCGGCCACGGTCGGGCCGACGCGCCCGGCCTCGTTATACGCCGGCAGCACCGCCGTGACTGTGGGCAAGGCAGGCAGCATGGCAGCGGCGCGGCTCATATCTCGTCGACTTCGCTGCCCGCCATCTGGCCGCGGCGCAGATGGACAAAGCGCGCCAGCAGTTCCTCGATTCCCGCCACCAGACCCACCTCCGGCTGCCAACCGGCGGCGCGCAGCGCGCTCGCCTCTACCTCAAATGAAACATGAGTGCGGATATCCTGCTCGGTGAAATGCACCGGGATATCGGGCCGCGTGGCGTGGACCGCATCCACCACTTCCAGCACCGAAGGCGAGGCGGTCACCACATTGTAGATCAGCCCCGGCAGCGGCTGCTGCAGCGCCAGGCGGATGGCGGCGGTGGCGTCACGCACATGCACCAAGGGGCGGCGCTGGACGCCGTCGCCGTAGACGGTGAGGGGGCGGCCCACCCCGGCCAGATAGGCGAAGCGGTTGGCAAAGGCGTCAAAGCGGGTGACCGGCGCCAGCCCATAGAGCGAGCCGGTGCGCAGGATCGTGGGGCGCAGCCCGCGCGTCGTAGCGGCCAAGATCGCCTGTTCGGCGTCGAGCTTGGACTGGGCGTAGGGGCCGGTGGGGCGGCAGAGGCTGCCTTCATCGTGCGGCCCGCCCGCGCCATAGACGGCGGAGGTGCTGGTGAAGACCAGCCGCGCCACGCCGGTGGCGAGACA
>QEUY01000407.1 GCA_003577365.1 Chloroflexota bacterium
CTCTATCCCTTCACCGCGCCCGCGGCCAAGCCCTGCACCACAAAACGCTGGCCCACATAATAGAGCACCATCACCGGCACCGCCGCCGCCACCGACCCGGCCATGATCAATCCCCAGCGGAAGACATCGCCCGTGATCAGATAGCTCACCTCCACCGGAACGGTGCGCTTGTCGGGCGACGTGATAAAGATCAGCGCCAGCAGCAGTTCATTCCACGCGCCCGTAAAGGTAAAGACGCTCACTGCGATCAGCCCCGGCGCGACCAGCGGCATCACCACACGGAAGAGCGCCACCAGCCGCGTCGCGCCGTCCACCATCGCCTGCTCCTCCAGGTCGGCGGGGATGCTGCGAAAATAGCCCATCAACAGCCAGGTGCTCAACGGCGTGGCAAAGGTCAGATAGACAAAGATCAGCCCTTGCAACGTGTTGCCCAACCCTAAACGGGCGACGATTACCGACAGCGGGATAAAGAGCAGCGCCGAGGGCGTCAGATAGGTAAAGAGGATCAGCCGGCCAATCCAATCGCGAAAACGATAGCGCAGGCGCACCAGGCTGTAGGCCGCCAGGACGCTGATCAAGACCGAGACCACCGTCGCCAGCCCCGCGACGATCAGGCTGTTGCGCAGCGCCAGCAGGAAATTCATCTTGGTAAACAGGTCGATATAGTTTTTGAGTGTGGCATTGACCGGCAGCAGTGACGGGCTGCGGTAGATATCGCGCGGCAGTTTGAGCGAGACGATGCCCATGTAATAGATCGGGAAGAGGATCACCAGCGCCAGCAGGACCAACAGCGCATAGGTGACCACTTTTTGGCCCAGGTTCAGTCGGTTGAGCATCGGCGGCTATTCCTCCTGCAGCAGTTTGGCAATGATCAATACCAGCATGGCAAAGACCGGCAGCATCGAAACCGACACCGCCGCCGCCTCGCCGATGCGCAGATTCTGCAGCCCGAAATAGGCCAACACCGGAAAGGTCATCGTGGCGTTGGATGGCCCGCCCTGCGTCAAGAGCCAGACCGCCTCAAAACTGTTGGTCGTCCAGATGGTGGAGAGCAGCACCACCACCAAGACCACATGCCGAATGCCCGGCAGGGTGACGTGGCGAAAACGCTGCCAGGCGTTGGCCCCGTCCATCGCCGCCGCCTCATAGAGTTCTTGCGGCACATTTTGCAGCGCGGCCAGAAACGAGATCACCCAGAAGGGAAAACCACGCCAAAAGCTGGCGAAGATCACGCTGGGCATGGCTAGGGCGCGGCTGCTCAAGAACTCCACATGGCTGTCCACCAACCCCAGGCTGATCAGCATATAGTTAAAGGCCCCGCCCTGCGGCGCATAGAGCAGCTTCCAGGTGATGAACGCCACAAAGGCGGGCATCGCCCAGGGCAGCAGGATCAGCCCGCGCCAAAACTGGCGGGCGCGGATCGCCTGGTTGAGCAGGATGGCGATGCCCATCCCAAAGATCAATTTCATGGCCTGCACGCTGATCACCAGCACCGTGGTGTTGACGACCGTCGCCCGAAAATCGACCCAGTTGAGCAGATAGCGGTAGTTCGCCAGCCCGATAAACTGGCCGGCGCGCCCGACCATGCGGTCGGTGAAGCTGATCCAGATCGCAAAAAAGAAAGGATAGATCACCAGGATCGACAGGGCAATGACCACCGGCGCAACCAGCAGATAGCCCAAGATGCTGTCACGGCGGCTCATCGTCAGCCAGGGCCGTGCCTTGCTCTGCAGTTCGCCTGCGGTGTGTTCAGCCATAGACCGCTCATTTCTGGCCCAGGGCGCATCCTGGGGACAAAGATACCGGCCCTCCCTGCGGGGGAGGGCCGGCGCATCGTGCTAGGTGGGTCAATTACTGGGCGTTGTTCTTGTCATAGATCGCCTGGCACGCCTCCTGTGTTTCGGCAATCGCCTCGTCGATGCTAATGCCGTCGATGACGATGCGCTGGATCATGCGCGGGGTCAGAAAGGTCGTGTCATACTCGGCATAGGCCGCGTTGTCCACGTCCGGATAGTTGCCGAAGGTGCCGTTGGTCGCCAGGTCGAGCAGCCCCTTATGCACTTCGCTTTCAGAGAAGATCGGCGCGTCCAGATAGGCATTGGCCGACGGGCCATAGATGGCGTGGGCGTAGTACTCCTCCATGAACTCCTCTTCTGCCAAATACTTGAAGAGGTCCATCGCCATCTCCTTGTGCTTGCTGGTCTTGGGGATCACGCGCATGACCGACACATCCGCCGGGGCCAGGCGCATGGCCGGGCCGGCAGGCAGCGCCGAATACTTGGTGCTGTCCGCCAGCTCCGGGTCATTCTCGACCATATAGAGATAGACGCTGCCGGGGTTGGCGATAAAGCCCGCCGTGCCCGACTGGTAGGCTACGTTGTCGCCTGCGCCGTCCCAGGTGGTGGCATCCGGCGGGAAGAGGCCGTCGGCATAGGCCGTGGTGATCCACTCCAAAAAGGCGCGCGTCTCGGGGCTGTCGATCGTGCAGTTGCGCCCCTCGTCGTCGGCGATGCGCCCGCCCCACGAACGCAGCATGGTATTGGTCAGGTTGCCGTCGCCCACATTGGAAAGCGCAAAGCCCATGCCGTAGAGATCGGGCGGGTTGTTGATGGCGCGGGCCATCTCGCCCAGCTCCTCCCAGGTGGCGGGGGCTTCGGTATAGCCTGCCGGCTCCAGCAGGTCGGCGCGGCGGAACAAGATATTGCCGCCCAAGCTCATGGGAATGCCGTAGATATGGCCGCCGTAACGCTCCGGCGACGCCGCATCGGCGGCCAAGGGCAGGAAGCCGCCCACCTGCGCGTCGATCTCGGCGTAGAGGTCATCAATCGGCTCAAGCTGGTCGCTCTGCGTCAGCAGCAGCATAAAACCGCGGCCCACATCCAGCGCGTCGGGCAGCGTGCCCGCCTCGATGGCCGCCGAGACGCGCTGCACAGTCTCATTCTGGTTGATCATCACCACGTCGGTCTTGATGCCCCGTTCTGCGCCCCACTGGTTGATACGGTCGACCAACATCTGGTTGGCCGTTTCCGAGAAGATCAGCCCCCCCCAATAGGTAAAGACCTCATCCTCGCCCGCGGCAGGGGCTTCGGCGGGGGCCTCTGCCGCCTCAGTCGCACCCTCCCCTGGGGCCGGAGCAGGCGCAACCGGCGCACACGCGGCCATGAGCAAAGCGAGGGTCAGCAGCGCCGCCCACAGGTGGCGCAACTCGGCGACGCGTACCACGCGCTGAACGATCTGCATAGGGTCCTCCTTGTAGAGACCTTGTCAAGACCTTACAGGAACACGCTAGAGAAACAAGCTAGAGTCACAATCAACAGAGCTGCGCTACTGGAGAAAACCGGCAGACGCACCAGGCCGGGGACAGTCGGCAAAATGGTCTGACCAGTCGGAGCTAAGAGCGTACCACAGCGCGATCTCTTTTGTCAATCACCTAGCGCCGCCCCCGGTTGAACTGGAACCCAACCGGCAGCGTCAGGTTTTGGTCATAGGGCGGCGGCTCCTCCGCGGCTACCCCGCGCGCCCGCACCTCCGGCGGCGTGACCTCCACATACATGAGCGCCGGAAAGTCCGGGTCATTGACCGGCCCAGGCCGCGCTTCGACCACGCCCAGATCGGCAAAGCTGGCGATCATGGCGTTGATCTGCCCCAAGGGGCTTTGCGGGTGGCCCAGCCGCCGTGTCCACGACGAGCGGCGGTAGAAAGCGGCCAGCCGCTCCTCACGCGGCTTCGCCGTGTCCATGACCAGCGCATAGTCCGCCGCGCTCAACACATGGTTGGGCACGCGCGCCGGCCAAAAGCTGGGCAAATAGGGGTCATAGGCCGGTTGATAGCCGGCGCGGCAGCTTGCCGTGTCGGGCTGCCAGGGCACGGCCATCCAGCGTGTGATGTCGCCCGGCCCGCTGGCAAAGATCGGCGAGGAGTCGCCATCCCAATCGATCTGCTTGGGGTCCAGGATGTCGCCGTAGTCCCGTTCCGGCATCTGCGCGCTGCGCGGGCGGATGCGAAAGGGCGCGCGGTAGAGCGTGATATGGCGCATCGGCCAGGTCATCTCACAGCCGGGGTGAAACGGCCCGCCCAGACAGAAGTCCAGCGCCGCCCGGTCGAGCAGCCCCGGCTGCTCCGCCACGGGCGCATCCTCCAGGCGCGCCCACCGGGACGGCTCGTCCGCCCAATCTTCCTCAAAGTCGCCTTCCATCCACTGGCGCAGCAGGCTGTACTGCGTGGCCGTGACCGAAAGGAAGGCATTGGGCGGCGGGTCGCTGTCCACCGGGTCATCGCCATAGACCCACGGCCAGGCCAGCGCGTTGGCCGCCGGCGCGGCCGGGTCACGCAGCGCGTTGAAAATCTGGCGGCGCAGTTCCTGATAGACGTCCATGCGCCCCACCTTGGCGGCCAGCTTCGCCACATAGGCCGGGTCCAAGAAGTTGTGGGGCGCGCCCCAGCCAAACTGGTGAAGAAACCCCTGGTTCACCCACTGTGTCATGGCAAAACGTTCGAGCACGGGATAGATGTCGCGCCGGAACGACGGGCGGCGCGGCCGCCCCATCCACCAGCCCTGATAGGTGTCGACCAGCAGATCATAGAGCGTGACGATCCCGATC
>QEUY01000408.1 GCA_003577365.1 Chloroflexota bacterium
GCGAGCTTTCGGATGTCCAAGGGGTCGGTTGAGCGTTTGTCGTCATCGCTGCTATCTCGGCTCTATCTCGGGTCTAGCTTGCCAGCTTGCTCAAGGCAAAGGCTGCCAGAAAGCCGGTCACGGTGATCAACCCGGCAAAGTCGTGCGCTGTCTCGAAGGCTTCCGGGATCATCGTATCGGTTATCATGGCGAGAATGGCCCCTGCCGCCACCGCCATCGTTACCGAAATCGTTCTGGGCGAAACGCCATTGAAAAGCGTGTTGCCGACAAGCGCGGCGATCCCCGACGCGATGGCGATGCCGCTCCACAGCCCAAAGATATAGCGGGCAGAGCGTCTCGCCCGCTTCATGCCTGCGGCTCCCGACAGACCCTCAGGGACGTTGGACAGAAAGATGGCGGCCACTGCCACAATGCTCACGCCGGTCCCTTCCAACAGGCTGACGCCCACAACGATAGATTCAGGGATGCCGTCGAGCAGCGAGCCAAGCGCAATCGCCAGGCCACTGCCGCTGACCTCGGCCTCCGTAGGCTGTGAGGTATCGGAACGCTTACGGTGTTTTGCGCCGCGTGTCGCCAGCCACCAATTGGCCGCAGTGTAGATGATCGCACCGCCCAAGAAACCCACTGCGGTTGCGCCAAACCCCCCGCGCGCATAGGCTTTGTCCATCAACTCAAAGGCCAGCGCCGAGATCAACACGCCGCTGCCAAAGGCCATGATCGCGGCGATCAGCCGTTGGGGCACATGCAGGTAATAGCCGGCGAGCGCGCCCGCGACAAGCGCCGACCCTGAAACCAGCCCCCAAAATCCTGCCTGTAGCCAGAGCGGGACCATCGGCAACCCCTTTCCACTTACGTAGGTTTTCGGTGCCAAGGGCCGGCAAGCGCAACGGTAGTTTACCCTACGCGCCGCACGACTGCAACTGTGGGGGGAATGAGATAAATTTCACAACTTGGAAGCAGGAGGTTCTGCCGGGCCGGTGGCCCAGAGCATTTGCCACCACCGCTCGGCATCATACGCTGCCAAGGAGACGGCCTCGGCGACGGAGGGGCTGAGCGTATCGCCATGGTCAAAATCCCGGCCGGTCACGCGCATCATCCAGCCGTGCGGGTGGCGGTCGAAGAGCCGTTCGGCATAGAGCAGCAGGGTCGCCGGCAGCAGATGATGGGTGAGGCTGTGCGTCCCGGCGGCAGCGTCCAGCGCGGTCAGTTCGACCAGGGGAGGGCCATGCGCCGCCGTGTCGACAAAGAGGACCGCGGCCACATCGGGCGCGGCGATGTCCAGCGCCAGTTCCGGTCCCAGTTGGTGGGCCAGCAGCAGCCGCACCGGATGGCCGTGAGCAGCCCAGGCGTCGTGGAGCATTTGCGCCAGCAGCAAGCCTGCGCCGTCGTCACGGCGCAGGCTGTTGCCATATCCGATCACCAAGAGACAAGGGCGATCCGTCACGCGTTCAAACCCAACTTTCTCGGACTGCACTTTACCCGCGCACGACTTCGTCGACGACCGTGCCGTCGGCGGCGATCAGCTGCACCTGCATGGGCATCTGGCCCGCGGCGTGGGTCGAGCAGCTGAGGCAGGGGTCATAGACGCGGATGCCGTGTTCGATGCGGTTGAGCACCCCCTCTTCGATTGTCTCGCCGCGCACATATTGGCGGGCGATCTGCAGGACGGTGCGGTTCATCGCCAGGTTGTTTTGACCGGTGGCGATGATCAGGTTGACTTTTTGCAGGATGCCGTCCTGGTCGACCTGGTACTCATGGAAGAGGGTGCCGCGCGGCGCTTCGCTCACGCCCACGCCCACTAGTTGGTTGACGTCGGCCTTGGCGCGCACATGCGTGCTGGTGATCTGCGGGTCTTCGACCACTTCGGCGATCTTCTCCAGCGCAAAGAGGATCTCGATCAGGCGCGCATAGTGATAATAGAAGCTGTTGCAGACCGGCTTGCCCTTGGGCGACATCTGGCGGAAGGCGCGCAGCTCTTCGTCGGCCTTGGGGGTGCCGGCGTGGTCACAGATGTTGACGCGTGCCAGCGGCCCCACGCGATACATCCCCATCCTGTAATAGGAGGTCCCGGCATAGGCATAGGGTTTGTAATAGGGGAACTTGAGATAGCTCCACGGCTCTACTGCTTCGCCGATGATCTCGCGGAAGCGCGCCGGTTCAAGGCCGTTTTCCAAGATGTTGCCGCCGCTGTCCATGACACGCAGCAGCCCGTCATAGTGTTCCAGACCGCCGTCGGGCGTCACCATGCCCAGGAACAGGCTGGGGAAGTCGCCGTAGACTTCGACCTCGTCGCCCAAGGCGTCGACGGCTTCCTTGAACAGCTCCAGGCTCAGCCCAATGATGTCGAACGCTTCGGGCAGGGCGCGCTTGATGCGGTTGCGGTCGTCGCCGCTCAGGGGTTCGCGCACCCCGCCGGGCACAGTCCAATCGGGGTGAACGCTCTTGCCGCCCAAGATGCGGATGATCTCTTGCCCAAAGCGGCGCAGACGGATGCCATTGCGCGCCACGTCGGGATATTTCTGGATCAGCCCCGCCACGTTGCGCGTCAGCGGGTCGCTGTCCATGCCCAGCAGCAGATCGGGGCCGCTGAGGTGGTAGAAGCTGAGGGCATGGCTCTGCACGATCTGCCCCCAGTTCATCAGGCGGCGCAGCTTGGCGGCGGTGGGCGGGATCTTGACGCCCAGGATGGCGTCGCCGGCCTTGGACGAGGCCATCAGATGGCTGACGGGGCAGATGCCGCAGATGCGGGCGGTGATGCCCGGCATCTCCCAGAAGCTGCGCCCTTCACAGAATTTCTCGAACCCGCGGAACTCGGTGACATGAAAGCGGGCGTCTTCGACTTGGCCGCTGTCGTCGAGATAGATGCTGATTTTGGCGTGGCCCTCGATACGAGTGACCGGATCAATAAGAATGGTTCGCGACATGGTCGCCTCCCGGAATCAAAGGCTCGATAGTCAAGAAATAGACCTGTTACAACCTACCCGAAGCGGCGCATCGAGGCGCTTAACACCACCGGGTCGCCGTGCACCAAGGCGCTGACCGCGGCCCAGATGCGCTCTGGGTCGGGCGGGCAGCCAGGGATAAAGGCATCAACCGCGATGACTTGGTGCAGCGGCAGCACCTTGGGCAGCAGCGCCGGCACAATGCCGTCGGCTTCGTTGCCCTTGGGGGCGCTGCCCGGCCCTTCCTGATAGACCTTGGTCAGCAGGTCGTCGACGGGCAGATAGTTGCGCAGGCTGGTCACGTTGCCGGTGACGGCGCAATCGCCAAAGCTGACCACCAGGCGGCTGCGCGCCCGGATCTCCTGCGCCAGCTTGACGTGGTCGAGGTTCGCCACCGCGCCCTCGACCAACGTGACGTCCACGTTTTCAGGAAATTCCTTGACATCGGCGATGGGGCTGTAGACCAGGTCCACCCGGTCCATCAAGTCGATCAGCCGTTCGTCTAGGTCTAAAAAGCTCATATGGCAGCCCGAACAGCCGCCCATCCAGGCGGTAGCCAGGCGAAGCTTGGCGCCGCCATTGGGCTTGGGGGGGCTGGCATGGGTCTCTAGGAGTGATGCGCGTCGAATGGGCATAGCTTGCTCCTCATCAGTTCAAGCGCCGGCACTGTATGCATTGACCTGTACATCTTGGCCCTGTACATCTGGACGTTAGCGAGAATAGTCCCACTGGTTTTTCTCGCGCCCGTCCAAGATCCAGCGCAAGAAGTCGTGCTGTTTTTCCATCTCCGATACCGTCGTGCCGCGCGCCACCAGCGCGCCGGTGGGGCAGACTTGGACGCATTTGCCGCAGCTTGTGCAGCTTTGGCTGGTCCCCCACGGCTGGTTGAGGTCGACGATGACGCGGCTGTTGACGCCGCGCCCCATCACGTCCCAGACATGCGCCCCTTCGATTTCGTCACAGACTCGTACGCAGCGCGTGCAGAGAATGCAGCGGTTGTGATCCAAGACAAAGCGGTCGTGGCTGGCGTCTACGGGCAGGTTGGGGTTCAGGTATTCATAGCGCACATGATCCATGCCGATGGCGGCTGCGTTCCACTGTAGCTCACAGTGGCCGTTCATGACGCAGACGGCGCAGACATGGTTGCGCTCGGCAAAGAGCAGCTCCAGGATCATGCGGCGATACTTGACCAGCCGCTCGCTGTGGGTGGTGACGACCATCCCCTCCTGCACGGGGGTGACACAGGCGGGCAGCAGCTTGTTGCTGCCTTCGACCTCCACCAGACAGAGGCGGCAGCCGCCGCGCTCTTCCAGCCCTTCGAGGTGGCAGAGCGTGGGGATCTCGATGCCTTGTTCTTTGATGACCGAGAGCAAGTTCTGCCCTTCTTGGGCGCCGACCATCTCGTTATTGACTGTTAGTGTGACAACTGACATAAGGGTCTCTCCTCACCGCTAGACCGGTTACTGCCGGACCGTCGCCGGCGCTGGAGTATCGCCGTTGACGCTGCCCCCAGGATGATCGCTCGTGGGGTGACCGGCGACCAAGGCCAGGACAGGCATCTGGTCGAGATCGCATACGCCCGCCGCGCAGTGGCGGTTGAGAATGTGCGCCTCATATTCATGGCGGAAGTAGCGGAGCGTGCTGGTGACCGG
>QEUY01000409.1 GCA_003577365.1 Chloroflexota bacterium
CGTTATGTCGAGATCAGCGGCTATCCCGGCGAGGCCACGCGCGACACGATCACCGGCGTGGTGCTCTATTCCAACATGGAAACCACCGGCACGTTCACCTGCTCCGACCCGCTGCTCAACCAGTTGCAGCGCAATATCGTCTGGGGCCAAAAGGGCAACTTTGTAGATGTGCCCACCGACTGCCCGCAGCGCGACGAACGGCTGGGCTGGACGGGCGATATCCAGGTCTTTGCGCGCACCGCCGCCTTCAATATGGACATCGCCGGGTTTATGACCAAGTGGCTGCAGGACGTGGCCGACGCCCAAGGCGAAAATGGCGCAGTGCCCGCGGTCGTGCCCTCCATGGGCATGGGCCTGACCGACGGCGGCCCGGCCTGGGCCGATGCCGTCGTCATCTGCCCCTGGACGCTCTATCTCGCCTATGGCGATATGCGCATCTTGGAGAAACACTATGCGGATATGGAGCGATTCATGGAGTTTCTGCTCCAAGCCAGCCCTGGCTACATCCGCTGTGCGCCCGGCTATCCCGGCTGGCACGGCTTTGGCGACTGGCTCTCGATCAACGCCGACACCCCGCGCGACCTGATCGGCACGGCCTTCCTGGCCTATGACGCCTCGCTGATGGCGCAGATCGCGGCGGTGCTGGGCAAGACGCGCGCCGCGGCGCGCTACCGCCGTCTCTTTGCCGCGGTCAAACAGGCCTTTGCGGATCGGTTTCTCAAAGGCAGCATCCAGACCGCCGACGCCATCCCTGAGGCCGTCCGCCAACAGGTGGAGCATGGCGACGCCATCTCGCGCGGCAACCTCAAGGCGGTGGACTACGGCCCCATCACCTCGGCGGTCTTTAACACCAACCTCTTCACCCCTACACAGACGGCCTATGTGCTGGCGCTGCACTTCGACCTGCTGCCCAAACGGCTGCGCGCCAAGGCCGTGGCCGAGCTGGTCGCCGACATCGAACGCCGCGACATGCATCTCTCCACCGGCTTTGTGGGCGCGCCCTATCTGCCCCATGTGTTGAGCAGCCATGGGCGGCTGGATGTGGCCTATGCGCTGCTGAAACAGACCAGTTGGCCCTCCTGGCTCTATTCGGTGACGCAGGGCGCGACGACGATTTGGGAACGCTGGGACGGCTGGACCGAGGAAAACGGCTTCCAAAGCGCCGAAATGAACTCGTTCAACCACTACGCCTATGGCTCGATCGGGGCGTGGCTCTACAACACAGTGGCCGGGATTGAGATCGACCCCAAGCAGCCGGGCTACAAGCACCTGATCCTGCGCCCGCAGCCGGGCGGCGGGCTGACCTGTGCGCGCGGCGCGCTCCAGACGCTCTACGGCGAGCTGCTGTCGGAGTGGGCACAGGAGGGCAATCGTTTTGAGTGGACGGTGCTCGTGCCGCCCAACACGACGGCGACCGCGCATCTGCCCCTGCGCGAGGGGGCGGCGGTGCAGCTCAACGGGCAGCCTGTGGCGGGCGCGGAACACAAGCTGGCCGCAGGCCGCCATCAGTTCATCGTGGCGTGAGCGGCCTGCGACTACACGTCACGCCTGTCTATCACGCTCCAACCTGGCTATACTGTCAGAACGGCGACGCCGCCAGAGTCTCTCTGGCGGCGTCGTTCGCTATGTCGTCTGTTGAGACGTTGGTCAGCACGAACGTCAAGCAGCGTACGGAGAACTCGTTGCGCCGTCGCCAATCGGTGCTGTCTACCTCATACTCGGCCTCATACTCGGCGGGCAAGTCTTAGCAGTCGCAGCCAGTCTTGAGGAGGCACAAGACGCTGTCTTTTGAGGCAGCAGCAGTGCTTTTGAAATCATTCCTAGCCAAACGGCGTGCCGACTAACTCGGCATCGATAAGTTGCGCCGCCGCCTCGGAGACATGGGCCGCCGGATTATGCTCGCCATGCATCCGAACCGCCATAAAGGCCCCGTCCATCAACAACAACAAGGCGTCAGCCAGGCGGTCGGGCCGGCGCGCGCCGGCGCGCGCCGCCAGATCACGAAATCGGGCGCGCACGGCGTTCTTATGGTCGAGCGAGATCCGGTGGCCAGGATGGTTGTGTTCGGGAAAGTCGACGGCAGCGTTGAGGAACGGACAGCCGTAACAAGCGGGCTTGCTGACCAGCGTTTCCAACGCCGCGAAGAAGGCGATCAGTTGGCCGCGCGCGTCGGTCGTTGTGCCCGTGACGGCATTGAACCAGGCCCAGAACTGCTCGTTGGTCTCCTGCAAATAGGCTACAATCAGCTCGTCCTTAGACGCAAAATGGCGGTAGAGCGTCATCTTGGAGACGCCCGACTCGGCCACAATCGCATCCACGCCCACGGCGCGATAGCCATCGCGGAAGAAGAGGGCCGCAGCGGTGTCGAGCAGTCTCCGGCGGGTGGTTTGGGTCTCCTCTGCCATCAGAAAATCGATTACCCCTTGACACGATACAGACCTGTATTGTATACTGCCGCACGACGGTACAGGTCTGTATCGTAGCATATCGCGGCGCTAAACACAAGACAAAGGGGAACATATGAAGATCGGCGTCCTTGGCACAGGGATGGTAGGTCAGACAATCAGCGGCAAGCTGTTGGAACTTGGTCACGATGTCATGGTGGGCACGCGCAATGTGGCCCAAACGCTGGCCCGCACCGAACCATATGCCACAGGCTTCCCAGCCTTTAGCGTTTGGCAGCAACAACACCCAGACGCCAAACTTGGAACCTATGCCGACGCTGCCCAGCACGGCGAACTTGCAGTCAACGCCACCAACGGCATCGGTTCACTGGAGGCGCTGGAACTGGCCGGCGCGGCTCACCTGGCCGGCAAGCTCCTGATCGACATCGCCAACCCGCTCGACTTCTCGCAAGGTATGCCGCCCTCGCTGACCGTCTGCAACACAGACTCGTTGGGCGAGCAGATCCAGCGCGCCTACCCGGACGTACGCGTCGTCAAGACGCTCAACACGGTGACCGCTTTTCTGATGGTGGACCCCGGCCAAGTGGCCGACGCCGACCATACGATGTTTGTATGCGGCAACGATGCCGCGGCCAAGACGCAAGTGACGGCGTGGCTGAAGGAATGGTTTGGCTGGAAAGATGTTATTGACCTGGGCGACATCAGCAACGCGCGCGGCATGGAGATGTGGCTGCCGCTTTGGGTCCGGCTCTTTGGCACATTACAGACGGGGATGTTCAACCTGAAAATCGTGCGGTAATCTCATGCTTTTTGCGACGCTTTTTGCGCGAACGTTCAGAACGGAATGGGCAGATGCACACAGTACCCCTGGGCAAAAGCGATCTACAAGTCCCCCGGCTTGGCGTCGGCGTGATGACTTGGGGTGATCCAACAGGGTGGGCGCGTTGGAACCCGGCCCAATTGGCCTATGGCGGCGCGCACGGGATCGAGGAAGAACGGCGCGCCCTGGAAGCAAGCATCGCCGCTGGCGTCACCTTGTTTGATACGGCGCCGATGTACAGCAATGGGGCTTCTGAGCGGCGTTTGGGAGAACTGGCTCAAGGCAGGGACATCTTGATCGCAACCAAGTTCCCGCCCAACCCTTTTTCACGAACCGGCGCGATGCCGCGGGCGCTGGAGGCCAGCCTCACCCGTCTTGGCCGGACTTCGGTGGATCTCTACCAGCACCATTTTCCCTCAAACCAGGTATCGATCCCAGATTTGATGAATCTGATGGCGGATGCCGTGGAAGCAGGCAAGGTCAAGGCGGTGGGTGTGAGCAACTATTCGGCGCAGCAGATGCGGGTCGCACATGCGGCGCTGGCGCAGCGTGGTATCCCTCTCGCTTCCAACCAGGTCGAATATTCGCTCTTGCACCGCCAGCCAGAGACCAACGGCGTGCTGGATACCTGTTACGAGTTGGGCGTCACGCTGATCGCCTACCAGCCCTTGGCCAGCGGCGCGCTCACCGGGAAGTATACTGCCGGCGCGCGGCCCACAGGGCTACGGCGCTGGATGCCCTACTTCCGCGGCAAAGGGCTGGAAGCAGCAGCGCCGGTTGTGGCGCTGCTGCGAGAGATCGGCGCGCGCTATGCCAAAACGCCGGCGCAGGTGGCGCTACGCTGGCTCATCGAAAACGAGAGCGTGCTGCCCATCCCCGGCGCAAAGAACGGTAAGCAGGCCGCCGACAATGCCGGCACACTCTCATTTGGTCTGACGCCCGACGAGGTCGAGGCGCTCGATCAGGCGACGCGCGCCTGGCGAGCGTAGAAGCTGCGGGGGTGTCCATCCAAAACAGCCCCACAGCCTTTGCCAGAACGTTATTCAAAAATCCAGGGGTCGGCGGCGCGCGGCCAGTCGACCAGATCCTCGCCAAACCAGAGCGCGATCTCGCTCGCGGCGGTCTCCGGGCCATCGCTGGCGTGGACCAAATTGCGCCCGATCTCCAGCCCAAAGTCGGCGCGGATCGTACCGGGCGCGGCCTCGGCGGGCTTGGTCGCGCCCACGGTGTTGCGCACCACGGCGATGGCGTTGGTCCCCTCCACCACCATCGCCACCACCGGCGCGCTGGTGATGTACTCGATCAGCCCGGCAAAGAACGGGCGGCTCTCATGCACCGCATAGTGGCGGCGGGCCAGC
>QEUY01000410.1 GCA_003577365.1 Chloroflexota bacterium
GTGGCGACTGATAAGGTCGACACCGAGGTGCCGGCCCCGGCCGGCGGCACACTGCTCAAGATCAATCATCGGGAGGGCGATCTGGTCGATGCGAACAGCGTGCTGGCCGTGATCGGCGCGGCAGGCGAGGAAGCGGCTGAGGCTCCCACAGAGGGGGCTGCCGAGGCCGAACAGCCCGCGCCCGCTCAGACCAAGGCCGCCCCGGCGCAAGCAGAGCAGCCGCAAGATACCGCCGAGACGCCGGCGGGCCGGCAGCCGCAGGCGGACGGCGCGGCGGTGAAAGCATCGCCCGTAGCCAAGCGCGTGGCCGCCGATAAAGGCGTCGAGCTAGGCTCGGTGCCGGGAACCGGGCCGGGCGGGCGTATCACCAAGGAAGATGTGCTGGCTTCTGCCGATGGAGGCAAGGCAAAGGGCGGCGCAGTCAAGGCGCTGCCCGGCGACCTGGCCGATGTGCCTGCGCTCAGCGTGGCGCGCCTGGCCGCGCGCTACAACCTGGACCTAGCCGAGATCGCAGGGGATCGCCCGTTGAGCGCCTTGACCCGCTACGACGTGATGAGCGCGGCTGCCAGCCGCGCCGAAGGCGAGCCGGTGACGGTCGAACCCAAGTTTTTGCCGCCGCACGCTCAGCCCGGCCAGCCGGCGCAGGCCGCGCCGGCCAAGGCTGCGCCGGCCCAAGCCGCAGCGGAGGCCGCCCCTGCCCAAGTGCAGCCCGCACAACCCAAACCCGCCGCGGCTCCCCAGGCGCAGCCCGCAGCAGGCGAAGAACTGGTCAAACATTCGCGCATGCGCCAGGCTGTGGCGCGCACGACCATGCAGAGCGCCTTCAGCGTGCCGCATGTCACCACCATGTGGGATGTCAATGTGAGCGCCATCTTGGCGCACCGCAAGGCGCACAAGGACGAGTTTGCGGCGCAGGGGGTCAACCTGACGATCACGGCCTACTTCATCCAAGCGATCTTGGCGGGGCTGAAGGCGGTCCCCGCGGCCAACGCCACCTGGACCGACGAGGGCGTGATCATCAAACGCTATTACAACATTGGGATGGCGGTGGCGCTGCCGGTGGACAAAAACGGTATGGGCGGGCTGATCGTGCCGGTGATCAAGCATGCCGGCGATCTGAACCTGCTCGGCACGGCGCGCGCCGTCAACGAACTGGCCGAGCGGGCGCGCAAGAACCAACTGCGCCAAGAGGATCTGCAGGACGGCACCTTTACGCTGACCAACTACGGCACGTCGGGCAGCCGCTTCCAGACGCCAATCATCGTGCAGCCGCAGGTGGGCATTCTGGGCGTAGGCGCGATCGAGAAGCGCGCCGTGGTGGTGAGCCAGGGCCATCCGTTGGAAGCCAACACCGGCGACTATCTGGCCTTTCTGCCGATGACGACGCTGGGCTTTAGCTACGACCATCGCGTGCTCGACGGCGCAACGGCAGATGCCTTCTGCGCCGCGGTCAAAGACGCGCTGGAGAACTGGCCTCAATAGCTGAGCAGTAGGTAGGGAGAATTTCACCGCAAAGTCGCAAAGAAGGCCAGAGAAGATAGGAAAGAGAAGATAGGAAAGAGAAGATAGGAAGTAGAAAATAGGTGCGGAGTTTGCACTATCTTCTATCTTCTATTTCCTATCTCCTATTTTCTCATTTCTGTCCCTACTGCCTACTGCCCATCCCCCATCCCTACGCCGTGCGGTGCAGCAGTCCGTCGGCCAAAGCCCACAGCGGAGATTCGACGGCGCGTGCGCCCAGCGCGCTGGTCAGGGCGTTGAGGGCGACCGCGTTCTGCATCTGGACCTGCGCCTCGGCAAAGCGCCGCGCCCCTGCCTGCTCCAGCAGCGCCATCACCTGCGGCAGTTGGTCTTCGTCCAGTGGGCCGGCAAGTAGGCGCTGCGCTTCGTCGCCGGCCTGCTCATGGTTGAGGGCGTAGAGCAGCGGCAGGCTTTTTTTGCGGCGCAAAATGTCATTGCCCGCAGCCTTGCCGGTGACGTTCGGGTCGCCCCAGATCCCCAAAATGTCGTCCTGAATCTGAAACGCCATCCCCACCGCTTGGCCGAACTGGAGCAGGTCGGTCTGCTGCGCTTCGGATGCGCCGCCGAGCAGCGCGCCGATGGCCGTGCACGCGCCGACCAGCGCCGCGGTCTTGCCCTGGATCATGCGCAGATATTCGTCGACGCGCACCTGGCTGCGCAACTCAAAGCTCATGTCGAGGTATTGGCCCTCGGTGAGCGCCACGCAGGTCTGCGTGAAGCGGTCGAGTGCAGCCAGGGTTAGCTTAGGTTTGACCCCGCGCGCCGTCAGCCGCTGCAGGGCGGCATAGGCCAGGGCGAACATCCCGTCGCCCACATTGATGGCGAGCGGCACGCCCCAGATGCGCCAGACCGTGGGCCGGTGGCGGCGCATCTCGTCGCCGTCCTCCACGTCGTCGTGGATCAGCGAGAAGTTGTGCAGCAGTTCGATCCCCACCGCCGCAGGCAGGGCGCGATCGGGATCGCCCCCAACTTCGGCGCAGGTGAGCAGGCAGAGCATGGGGCGCAGCCGTTTGCCGGCGGGGTAGTTTTGGGCGCGAAACTGGGTGTCGGCCCAGCCCAGATGATAGCGCATCATGCCATAGTGCGCCGCCACCGGGTCATCGCCCACGGCCAGGACGGCGCGCATCTCGGCTTCGACGCGCGGCAGCCACACGCCGATAAAGCCGCTGAGCTCCCCGTTAGACATGCGAGTCTCCTGTGTGCGGGTCGCCTGGGTACGGCTCCCGCGTATGGATGAGAACGCCGGGCCGGCGCAGGGCGGCTAGGTTGGCCGCGCCGCTGCAGAACATAGCAATGCGCAGCTCGGCTTCGAGGATCTCCATCTCTTCGGCCACGGCTTCAACCGACTCCACGGCGCGTTTGAGAAAAGGCGACGCCAGCCCCACCAGGTCGGCGCCCAAGGCCGCGCACTTGGCGATCTCCTGCCCGCTGCGGATGCCGCCGCTGGCGAACAGGTGCACATGGCCGCGGCCCATCTCCTCACGCACCCTGCAGACTCCCTGCAGGCTGTCTGCAGTGGGAATACCCCAATCCGCAAATGCGCCCGCCAAGCGCCGCAGCCGCGGCGTGGCTGCGCGATGCATCTCAACCTGACTCCACGATGTGCCGCCCGCACCGGCCACGTCGATGGCGCTGATGCCGGCGTCGAGCAGACGGCGCGCCGTCTGTGCGCTGATGCCCCAGCCGACCTCTTTAGCGACTACCGGCACAGCCAGCCCGCGACAGACCCGTTCGATCTTGCCCAGCAGCCCGCGCCAGTTGGTATCCCCCTCGGCCTGTACTACTTCTTGCAGGGGGTTGAGATGGAGAATGAGCGCGTCGGCCTCGATCATCTCCACGGCGCGGCGGCAGTCGTCCACGGTGTAGCCGTAATTGAGCTGCACCGCGCCCAGGTTGGCAAAGAGCAGGATGTCGGGCGCGACGTCGCGCACGCGGAAGGTCGCTGCCGTCTCGCCTCTTTCCAGCCCGGCGCGCTGGCTGCCCAGCCCCATCGCCAGGTTGCGCGCTTGGGCAGCTTCGGCCAGCGTGCGGTTGATGGTCTGGGCTTGCGGCGTGCCGCCGGTCATCGAGCTGACCAGGATGGGGGCGGCCACCCACTTCTGAAATACACACACGCGCGTGTCCACCTCGACCAGGTCCAGTTCGGGCAGCGCCTGATGAACAAAGCGATAGGCCTCTAGCCCGGTGGTCAGGCCGGGGAACTGTACATCTTCTTCTAGGTTGATGCGAATGTGATCGGCTTTGCGCTGGTCGATGGTCAAGAAAGCGGCCTTTCCGCAACGGGTGGGCAGATTGGCCGTTTCCAAACGACCTCTGCGCCGTCATAGGACAATGATACCGCAGGTTGGACAAAGGGCAACAGCCTTGAACCCGGCAGAAAGCTGAACTAAGCGAAAACCGGACGAAACACGCCGAAATTCGCCAACTTGGGCGTATTGTTTGGCGCATGACCCCGTCATCAAGAGGGGGCGAGGACGAAAGTGTGAATTTCGTTCCAAAAGTCGCCAATCTCGGCGTATCGAATCGCTCTCCGTCACGTCATGGATAGCATGACACACCTCTACACAGCAGCGTAGCGCAAAGATGCCGGAACGATCCGTGACCGCTCATCCGAGTTGGCCGGACCGGCGCAGCAGCGTACACGAGGTGTAGAGCGAGGGGGTAGGTAGGTTAGAACGGCGCAAAACCGGCCTGCTTATCTGCGCAGCTTAACAACTGAAGAGGTGAGGTCTGGTTATGCGATTCGTTGCATGACAAAAAACGGGGGTAAGGGTGCGATGGAATGATGCTGGACTTCAAACGGGAGACTTCAAACGGGCAAGGTATCGCGGGACAGTGCATCGGTATTGCTCATGTTTCTGTGGAAATTCTTGGTCTATCTGATTTCACTAGGGTCTAGGAAAGGAGAAATCTATGTTCCCAACCCAGTCTAAGGCGAACCGGTTGGCCCGCTTGTGGCTCCTGCCGGCTTTTGCCTTGGTCATGCTGCTGCTGGCCTATGTGGTCTTCGCCTATTCTTCGGCGGAAGCCCAGACCGTGCCAGTGCCGCC
>QEUY01000411.1 GCA_003577365.1 Chloroflexota bacterium
CGATGGCATCGCCGATCACCTCAGTCTCCAGCGGGCCGGCGGCAAAACACGCGGCCACGCTCTCCGCCTGCGGGCCGGAGAGATAGAGCCAGGTCGTGCTCGGTTTCCAGGCCGGGTTGCCGATGATGCCCCCGTCCACAAAGCTCGCGCCGCGCTGCATCACGATAGCGGCGACGGCCTGGGCGCGCTGCGGCGCGATGGCGTTGGCGTCGACATAGATGCCGGTAAAGCCCTGGGCGGCGACGGACTGGGCGACCGCTTCGGCGGCATGGGGCGGGCAGACGCTCAGGATGATCTCGGCGCGGCGGCAGAGTTCGGCCAGCGTCCCGGCGTCTTCCAGGCCATATTGGGCGGCGCGGCCCGCGGTCTGGCTGCTGCGTCCCTCCGAGGCCCAGAGAACGGTATGCCCCCCAGCTCGCGCCGACGCCGCCACCGAAACACCCATCTGGCCGGGGTGGAGAACGCCGATGGTGGTCATAGCGTATTCCGTTCGATTTTCGAGAGATGCACTTTACCGTTGTCGTACATACCGCTCTAACCATTGTGCTAGCTCGATTCGGCTAACTTGGCCTTCCGCAACGGCTAAGATTAGACGCTCTTGCCCAGAAACTTCAGCGACAATTTCATACCCATTTAGAAATAGCATCGTTTCCATCGCTGCCTGTCCGATTCGCTTATTTCCGTCCACAAATGGATGATTCAGGATTAGCGCATGACCAAGCGCCGCGGCTTTATCCAGTGCGGCTTTATCCAGTAGAGTAGAACAAAGCTCAACTTGGTCGAATGTAACGTGCGGTTGCGCTAATGCTGATTCCAAAGCTCCGAAATCACGAATTCCAATCGTCCCTCCAGATTGTTCCATGACCCGGAGATAGAGTTGAAGAATGTGACTCAAGGAAAGATAGCGCACGGCGACTACGCTAATCGGCGATAGAGTTCGGCATTCTTTTTCGTTACGTACTCGACTGCCGCTCGAAATTCCTTATCCTCGCGCCCAAGAAGTTCTTCCACGCTGACACGCAGCAGGTCTGTCGGGCGAACCTGCAAGCGCGCTGCCAGTTCCTCCAGTTGGGTTGCCTTTTCCTCAGATAGATGGATCGTAATTTCCGGCATCGACTATCCTCCTCTAGATACGTGCGACCACATACGCCGTCCGGCTCTGCCATTCGACCGTCTGGTTGAGCAGTTGGCGCTCGAAGAGTGCACGCACGCGGTCGATCTCCTCTGCGCTCAACTGCACCGCCAGGTGTTGGGCATAGCTGGGGCGGTCTTCGCCCAGCGGCGCAAACCAGCGCGCCAGCAGCCCGGCAGTGACGCGCACCTCGGTCATCTCGTTTTCGACCTCGATCTGTGCGGGGCAGCCCGCCGCCTCCCACCACACCGCCAGGTCGTCCACATCCCAGTTGACCAGGCGATTTCCCGCGTCGGCGTAGATCGCCTCCTCTGCATCTTGGATGCGCGCCGCCAGTTCTTCGCCCAGGCTGTCCAGCGCCACCAGCCGGTAGAGCCGCTGGGTGGCGCGCGGCAGCCGTTCGGCCAGGCTGAGCGTTCCTCCTGGCGCGATCAGCCCGCAGATCAGCGCCACGGCCGCGGCCTTGTCCTGCACGTCGAGCAGCACATTGTGGCCCACAACGGCGTCAAACTGCCGAGGCGCATCGGCGGCGTGGGCGGCCAGCAGACCGGGCAGCGCCGGCAGATCACCCTGCAGCACCACCGGGCGCTCCGGTTCGGGCAGCCGTTCGGCCAACTGGCGCAGCGCATCGGCGTCGCGTGCGCTGCGCGCCAGCGCATAGACGCCCCCTTCGGGCACGCGGCGCAGCGCTTCCCAGGTCAGCAGCCCGCTCCCCGCCTTCAGGTCGAGCACGAGGCTGTGCCGCGCCAGCGGCGCGGCATCCAACACGCGATCGCGCAGCCCGCCCAGCCGTTCGCCCGTGCTGGAGATGGTGCGCTGTAGCCAGCGGTCGCGCGCCGAATCGGGCGCGGTGTAGGTCAGCACTTCGGCATCCGCCGCGGGGTCTTCCACAGCCAACATGGCGGCCAACTGCGCCTCGCGCCGCCGCGCTACTTCTTGGCGGATCGCGGCCTCATAGCCCTGGTCCGAAGGCTGATAAAAGACCTTGCCTTGCAGCGACGAGGGCAGATATTGCTGCGCCACCCAATGGTCGCGATAGGCGTGGGGATACAGATAGCCTTCGCCGTGACCAAAGCCCTCTTTGTCGCGGCTGGCGTCGCGCAGATGGTTGGGCACGCCGCTGTCGGCCTCACGGCCTACGGTCTCCAGCGCATCGAAAAAGGCAAAGGCGGTGTTGGACTTTTTGCACGTCGCCAGATAGAGCGCGGCCAGCGCCAGGTGAAAGCGGCCTTCGGGCAGCCCCACCTGCTCGAAGGCCGCGGCGCAGGCGGCGACGACCTGGATGGCGTTGGGGTCGGCTAGCCCCACGTCCTCGCCGGCAAAGATCAACATGCGGCGCAGGATAAAGCGCGGCGCTTCCCCCGCATAGACCATCTTCGCCATCCAGTACATGGCGGCGTCTGGGTCGCTGCCGCGCAGGCTCTTGATAAAGGCGCTGATCGTGTCGAAATGATAGTCGCCTTCTTTGTCATAGAGCACAGCGCGCTGCTGGATCGATTCCTCGGCCACCGCCAGGGTGACATGCACCGTGGGCCGCGGGCCGGGTTCGGCGGGCGTGGTTTCGATAGCCAGCTCGAGCGCGTTGAGCAGCCCGCGCGCATCGCCGTTGGCGACATCGACCAGATGCTCCAGCGCGTCGTCGTCCACCACGACGTCGAGCAGCCCGTAGCCGCGCTCACGGTCGTTCAGGGTCTGCTGCGCCACGCGACGCAGGTCGCCGGCGGTCAGCGGCTTGAGCTGGAAGATGCGGCTGCGGCTGACCAGCGCCTTGTTGACCTCAAAATAGGGGTTCTCGGTGGTCGCGCCGATAAAGATGACCGTGCCGTTTTCCACCCAGGGCAGCAGCGCGTCCTGCTGGGCCTTGTTAAAGCGGTGGACTTCGTCGACAAACAGGATCGTGCGCTGGCCGTGGAGCTTGGCGCGCTCCTGCGCCTCGGCGATGGCCTCGCGGATCTCCTTGACGCCCGACAGCACGGCGTTGAGCGCGATAAAATGGGCGCGCGTGGTATTGGCGATCACCTGGGCCAGCGTGGTCTTGCCGGTGCCGGGCGGGCCATAGAAGATCAGGCTGCCCAACTGGTCGGCCTGGATGGCGCGGCGCAAGAGCCGGCCCGACCCGATGATATGCTCCTGGCCGATGAACTCGTCCAGCGTGCGCGGGCGCATACGCGCCGCCAAGGGCGCGCTCTTCTGCAGGCGTTCGCGGTGAGCTTGGTCAAAGAGATCCATACGCCTGTTATGATAGCCGAACGCGGGGGATTCGTGAAACATGGGGCAGGTAGGGAGTAGGGAGTGGGGGCAGAAGTTCAACCGCGGAGGTCGCAAAGGGCCTTTGCGACCTCCGCGGTGAATTATCCGAGCTTCCCCAGATCGAACTCCGCCAGTACGGGGCGATGATCGGAGGCTTCCTCTCCTGCCGGTTCCTGCCAGATCGTGCAGTGGGTCAGCGCGGGGAGCAGCGGGGCGCTCACAAAGATATAGTCAATGCGGATCGCCGGGTTCGTGGCAGGGATAAAGCTTTGCGCGCCCGGTGTGCCGAAGCGGGGATAGGCATCCACATAGCCCGCCTTCTCCATCTGCGCCACCACTTGCGGGCCGCCGGCGGATGCGTCGCCCGCTTTGGCGCTGCCGCGTGCGCTTTGCACCATATGCCTGGCCTTGGGGTTGCGGCTCAAGGTGGCTAATGCCTCCGGGCGGTCGGCAAAATCCCAAGGCGCGATGGCGTTGAAATCGCCCAGGACGAGATGGGGCCGGTTGCGGTCGCGCACCGTCCAGGTGCGCAGGGCGCGCAGTTGAACCAGCCGCGCGTCCTCGTCGGTATGGTCGAGGTGGGTGACGTAGACGGTCAGCGGGTCGCGGCCAGGCACTTGGATACGCGCTTCCAATAGGCCGCGTTGCTCCTTGCCAGGAACCGGGGTCAGATGATGGGCGGCGCTCGCCAAGATGGGCAGGCGGCTGAGCAGCGCGTTGCCGTAGGCGTCGGCGGGCATGTCGTTTTGGGCGGGCCAGCGCACACAGGGACCAAAGACGAAGTGCATGCCCAGCCCTTCGGCCAGCGCCTCCAGCGCAGGGCCGGCCGTGCCTGCGACCGCGCGCGGATAAAAGACCTCGTTTAGCCCTACAATGTCGGCATCCGTGGCGGCGATGACCCGCGCTACGGCCTCTAGATTGGGTACGCCTTCGGTCGTACGCCAGCCATGGATATTATAGCTTAAAACACGCATAGATTGGTTCAGGGGGAAAACGTCGCGGGGCGCTGCCGCCCCGCGAGCCTGCCTACTCGTGCACAATCACCAGCGTGCCGGGATTGCGTCTATTGGCCGAAAACCAGATGGTTTCGCCGTCCCATTCGGGGCCGGCCCAGTCGAACAGCCACTTGGCATCGGCGTTGGTCATGTTGATACAGCCATGGCTCATGGGGTGGCCAAAGTTGTTGTGCCAGTAGGTGCCGTGGAAGCCGTAATCGGCATAGAAATACTGTACCCACTCCACATTGTCCAGGCTGTAATAGGTCCCAAGCGCCGGGCTGCCGCCGGTCATCGTCTGGGTGCGCGCCTTCAGATAGATATGGAAGGTGCCCGTGACGGTGGGCGTACCGGCCATGCCAGTCGACACGACAAAGCCGCGCACCGGCTCTGCGCCCTCATAGGCGATGACCATCTGCTCGCTGAGGTCCACCCGAATCCAGCGCCCGCTGGTCTGGGGCATCTCGATCTCGGTGAGCATCGCCAAGTTGGTGGGCTGGAAAGCGGTCGTGCGCCGGTCGACATCGTCCTCAGTGGCCGGCGCGACCGGCGTTACATTCGGCCCATTGAAGGGCAGCGGCGGCATCTGGTCGAAGCGCGGGTCGCCGTTGGCGTCGACCGGGACCGGCGTGCCTTCGATCATTTTGAAATCGAAACCAGGCTCGGCCTCCTCCGCCGAGTCTGTGCCGGTGGCTTGGGCCGTGACCGGGTTAGGCAGAACGACCAGCAGCGCCAAGGCCAGCGCAGCCAGCAGCCAAAGGCGGAACGCGACGCGTCCCTGGTCAGGGGCGATTCGTTTCCACAACAATACCAGGCTCCTTTCGAGCAATGAATTGAATAAATGA
>QEUY01000412.1 GCA_003577365.1 Chloroflexota bacterium
GATCGACAGCTTGATCAACAACGCCGGGGTCAACTTCGTCAAACCCACGCTCGCCATGGACGAGGCGGACTGGGACCGCGTGCTCGACGTGGACCTGAAGGGAACCTTCCTGTGCAGCCGCTATGCGCTGGCGCACATGGCCGAACGGCGCCAGGGCAACATCGTCAACATCGCCAGCGTCCACACGCTAGCCACGCTGCCCGAAGCCGCACCCTATGCCGCAGCCAAGGGCGGCGTCGAGATGATGACCAAGGCGCTGGCGATTGAGTTTGCGCCCTATGGCATCCGCGTCAACGCCGTCAGCCCTGGGCTGACCGACACGCAGATCTGGGCCGACCGCCGCCGAAGACCCGGAAGCGGCGCGGCAGCATTGGTTCGACAATATCCCGCTGGGCCGCGTGCAAAGCCCGCGCGAGGTGGCAAACGTGGTGCTTTTCCTGGTCTCCGACGAGGCGAGCTATGTCACCGGCGCCAATCTCTTCAGCGACGGCGGCATGACCGCGCTCTTGATCAACCGGGCGCGCTATGCCAGCAAGGTGCTCGAAGGCCAGATCCGGCGCTAGGGGTATCTGCCTGTCCAAAGCCCGGAGCTTCATTGCTGCGTCTCACCGATGGTAGGGACAGGCCCCCGCGCCTGTCCGGGCGGCATTCCACACGGGCCGCCACGGCGGGCGGCCCCGACGGTGAACCTTGCGCGATCAAGCAGGCTCCTGTTTTCGCCAAGATGGGATATAATGGCGAGCCTGAGCGACTTTCCCACGCTATCCACGCTAGAAAGCTGAACCCGATTCGGTATGCAAACCGGTATGCAAACGGAGCATTCTTCCCAGGCGCGACTGCCGATTGGCCTGTGCGTCTTTGGCATTGCCTATTCGTGCGGCTTTGTGGGCCGCGGCACCCCGCGCGCCCATCCCGCCCCGCTGAACGCCTATGACGTGCTGGCGTTGGCGGCGCGCCTGGGCCTCAACGCCGTCGAACTGCCACCCGCCTATATTGACCCCAACGCAGACCCCGCCGCGCTGGCCGCGTTCCGCGACCGCGCCCAGGAGTTGGGGCTGCGCATCGTCGTGGCCGGCCCCGCCATCGACCCCGACGCCTTTCGCCGCCATCTGGAGATCGCCCAGCAGTTGGGCGCGACGACGGTGCGCTGCACCCTGAGCCATGTCCTCTGCGGCGACCGCGCGCCCATCGGCGGGCTGGACGGCTGGCAGCGCCATCTGCAAGACGCAGCGCAAAAACTGGCGCAGATTGCGCCCATGGCCGAAGATCGCGGGCTGCGCATCGGCGTGGAGAACCACCAAGACGCCACCTCCGACGACCTGATCTGGCTGTGCGAGACGGTGGGCAGCCCTGCCGTCGGCGTCACGCTCGACACCGGCAACCCGCTGGCCGTGGCCGAAGACCCGGTGCGCTTCGCCGAACGCATCTTGCCGCACCTGGTGCATGTCCATCTCAAGGACTACCGCATGGTCGCCACCCCGGCGGGCTACCGGCTCTTCCACTGCCCCATCGGCGCGGGCGTGGTGGATTTTCCAGCGCTCTTTGCGCTCTTTGCCACCAAGCCCGACGTGGCCGCCAACCTGGAGATGGCCGCGCTGGGCGAGCGCCACATCCGCATCTTGGACGAGGACTATTGGGCGGGGCACAGCCCGCGCCCGGTCGCGGACCTGCTGCCGGTGCTGCGCCGCTGGCGCGGGGCCGAGCAGGAGGCGGAATGGCGCACGCCTTGGGAGACCGGCGACGAGGCGCTGCTGGGCGACTGGGAGATGGCGCGGCTGGATGAAAGCGTGGCGCGCATGCGCGCCCTGCTCGCACCCAACGGCGCGGGGCTGCCCGCCTAAGCAGCCTGCACACCCGCTAGGTAAAGCGGCAGCAGGGCGTGCCACACTTTGGCGGCATGGTTCGCCAGCCCAACGCGCAGGGCGATGGCGCGGGCGCGCGGCAGCGACTGGCAGACCATCAGATCACACCACTGGCCGGCGGGCAGGGCATGCAACCGCTCCACGAATTCTACCCAGGAGATCGTCTCCGGGGCCTCGTTGCCAGAGCGCCACTGCGCTTGCCCACCGGCGGCGTTGACCTGGGTCAAGGTCCAGTCGCCGCGCCCGATGACGCCGGTCTCCAGTTGCCAGCAGAGATCATGCTCGGCCAACACGGCGGCGACCTGCGTACACAGGCCGGGGTCGCGGGCCAGGGCCGCGCTGAAACGGGTCCAATCCCAGGTGCTGTCCATAGGGCCATCGTTCTTTTCGATGTAAAATCCATGGAGCACGCCGCTTTCATGCACGGCGAAACGAAACTTGGCCTCACGCCGCGGCTCTTGGGGGTTAAAGCGGTGCGGCTCATAGACATAGACTTCACAGCGGCGCGAGACCGCCTGTGATGCGAACGTGCGCCCGCTGTGCGCCGAAAGCTGGCCGGCGAGCAGCCCGCCCAGGCTGTTTTGGCGACGCCAGTTCGTGCCGGTGGGGGTCGTCTTGAAATCGGTTTCGGCCAATCCTTGGAAGTCGAAGGCGGGTTTGGCGACCCGCCGGACCGGGCGCGGGGCCGAACCGGAGCGGCTGCGCCTGGGGAGGTCTTCGATGTCATCGTCTGTGGCATCGGGGTTGTCCTCTTCGATCTGGATATTTTCCCAGATGCGCGCCTGGTCGGCGATCAAGGTTTTTAACTCGCGGCCGTCGCGGTAGCGGATCAGCATGGTGGGCGGGGCCAGTTCAACCACCTCGTACGCGCCATCTCGGTTGCGATAGGTTCCACCGACGATAAACGGAATTCCCACGGGGACCCTCCCTTCTTTGAAGCGGCGTGGAACAAAGCGAAGTGAAAGGATCAGCAGGCCGTTAGCCTGATCATACCCCGGTGGGCGCTGCCGTCAAACGCAGGTCGCGCTCCCCGCGGCAGACCCGGCCCAACAGGCCCGTGAAAACCGATCGGCAAAGACCGGTCGACCAAAACCATCGAGTCGATAGTCAGTTGGAAAGCGAAGCAACGATGAGCACCAAGAGCACAAAACCGAACAGCACCAACGAAGTGCGTGTAGGGTTGATCGGCGTGGGCGGCATCTGCGCCGGCGTCCATTATCCTGGGCTGGAGCGCATCCCCGGCGTGGAGATCGCCGGGCTATGCGACCCTAACGAGACGCTGCTGCAGCAGCGCCAGCGCGAATGGGAGATTGACAATATTTACACCGACAGCGAGGCATTCTTGGCCGAGGTGCAGCCCGATGCGGTGGTGATCGCCACACCCAACGTGATGCACCGCCCGCTGATCCTGCAGGCCTTGGCCGCCGGCTGTCATGTGTTATGTGAAAAGCCGCTGGGCATGACCTACGCCGAAACGGTCGAATTGGTCGAAGCGGCCCGGGCGTCGGGCCGCGTTCACATGACGGCCTTCACCTATCGCTTTGTGCCAGGGATGAACTATATTCGCCATCTGCTGCGCAGCGGCGAGCTGGGCGAGATCCGCCATGCGCGCTTCCAACGGCTGCAGGACTGGGGGCCGGCGGCGATTGGCTGGCGGCAGTACAAGGCCATGGCCGGGTCGGGCGAGTTGGGCGACATGGGCATCCACCGCATCGACTTCGCCCAAGACTTGATGGGGCCGATCGTGGCGGTCTGCGCCGCGACCAAGCAGTGGGAAGAACGCACGCAGACGCGCGACGGCCAGACCGTGCCGCGCCAAGATGTGGAAGACTGGGTGGCGTGGATCGCGGAGTTCAAGAGCGGCGCGACCGGTGTCTTTGAGATGGGCAAGCTGACCAAGGGCTATGGCCCCAACGGCGACCACGACCTGGCGGAGTTGAACGGAACCAAGGCGTCCGCCGTCTACCGGCTGCACACGCCGCATGAGATCTTGTTCGGCGAGCGGCAACAGCCCTACCACACACGCCCCGTGCCGGCGGAGTTCTTAACCCGCCCCGGCTCGCCGCGCGACCCGCAGGAGGGCGACCCGATCCGCACCTTCCGCTATGACCAGGCGTGGGAGTTCATCAGCGCCATTCGCGAAGGCCGCGACGCCGTGCCATCGTTCTATGACGGGATGCGCGCCCAGGCCGTGGCCGACGCCATCCTGCAGTCCGCCGCCGAACGCCGCTGGGTCGACGTGCCCGGCGTGTGATTGGGCGATGGGCAGGTGGGACAGCTAGTTCACTGCAAACCGCCGCTACGGTCTTTTGCTCTTGCTTTGTTCTCTTCGCTTCTTTCTCTGGCCTTCGCGCCCTTTGCGACTTTGCGGTGAATTCTTCTGCTCTACCCCACCTGCCCATCTGCCACAAGGAGAATGCACTTGAGCAGAAAGTCAGAGAAACGGCTGCGGCGCGACCCTATGCTGAGCCGGGCAGCGCGCCTGGGCCAACCGACGCAGGATCAAAAGCTGCTCGAACGGGCCGGTCCCGGCTCGGCTTCCTTCACCGATACCGACCCGTGGCGCGTGCTGCGCATTACGGGCGAGTTTGTCGAAGGTTTTGATACGCTGGCCGAGCTAGGCCCTGCGGTCACGCTCTTTGGTTCGGCGCGCACCAAGCCCGACCATCCCCACTACGCGGCGGCGCGCGAGACGGCGCGGCTGCTGGCCGAATCTGGGCTGGCGGTGATCACGGGCGGCGGGCCAGGCATCATGGAAGCGGGCAACCGCGGCGCGCAGGAGGGAGGCGGTCTCTCGGTCGGGCTGGGCGTCGAACTGCCCTTTGAGCAGGGGCCAAACCGCTATGTGGAGGTTGCCGTCAACTTCCACTATTTCTTTGTGCGCAAGACCATGTTCGTCAAATATGCCCAGGCGTTTGTCATCTTCCCCGGCGG